>NZ_JBEYEW010000022.1:0-123796 GCF_040634095.1 Streptomyces sp. NPDC007205 | reverse complement strand
TATCAGATCTTTTCTCGATCCGATTTCCTCGGTGCTTTCCAGGTTCCCGCTCTCGCGTTTCCCTTTCCGGCGGTTCCGACTTTATCAGAAGTTCTGAGTCGGTTTTCCCACCCGCTCCGGGCACCTGTGTCCAGCGCATGAAGTGCTGGGGTTCCCGGTTGGGCGGAGCCGTAAACGTACTGGAGCAGGGCGCCCCGATGCAAATCGAGGCGCCCCGCTCCGGACTCGCGTCGGCCGGCTGCCGACGGTGCGTCAGACCTCCACGACCACCGGGAGGATCATCGGCCGGCGGCGATAGGTGTCCGAGACCCACTTGCCGAGGGTGCGGCGGATGAGTTGCTGGAGCTGGTGGGGCTCCACGACACCGTCCTGGGCGGAGCGCTCCAGCACCTCCGTGACCTTCGGGAGGACATCGGCGAAGGCCGCGTCCTCGATACCGGAGCCGCGGGCCTGTACGTGCGGGCCACCGGTGATCTTTCCGGTGGACGAGTCCACGACCACGAAGACCGAGATGATGCCCTCGTCGCCGAGGATCTTGCGGTCCTTGAGCGCCGGCTCGCCGACATCCCCGACCGAGAGGCCGTCGACGTAGACGTAACCGGCCTGGACCTTGCCGGAGATCTTGGCCTTGCCCCCGACCAGGTCGACCACCACACCGTCCTCGGCGATGACGATCCGGTCGTGCGGGACGCCCGTGAGCGCTCCCAGCTCGGCGTTGGCGCGCAGGTGGCGCCATTCCCCGTGCACCGGCATCAGGTTCTTCGGGCGGCAGATGTTGTAGAAGTACAGCAGCTCGCCCGCGGACGCGTGGCCGGAAACATGCACCTTTGCGTTGCCCTTGTGGACCACGTTGGCGCCCCAGCGGGTCAAGCCGTTGATCACCCGGTAGACCGCGTTCTCGTTTCCGGGGATGAGCGAGGACGCGAGGATGACCGTGTCGCCCTCGACGATGCGGATCTGGTGGTCGCGGTTGGCCATGCGGGACAGGGCCGCCATCGGCTCGCCCTGGGAACCCGTGCAGACCAGGACCACCTCGTGGTCGGGCAGGTCGTCCAACGTCCTGACGTCGACCACCAGGCCCGGCGGGACCTTCAGGTAGCCGAGGTCGCGGGCGATGCCCATGTTGCGGACCATGGAGCGGCCGACGAATGCGACCCGGCGGCCGTACTCGTGAGCCGCGTCCAGGATCTGCTGGATGCGGTGGACGTGGCTGGCGAAGCTCGCCACGATGATCCGCTTGCGGGCGCCGGCGAAGACCTGCCGCAGGACGTTGGAGATGTCCCGCTCGGGCGGGACGAAGCCCGGGACCTCGGCGTTCGTGGAGTCGGCGAGGAGGAGGTCGATGCCCTCCTCGCTCAGCCGCGCGAAGGCGTGCAGGTCCGTGAGGCGGTTGTCCAGCGGGAGCTGGTCCATCTTGAAGTCGCCGGTGTGGACGACCATGCCGGCGGGAGTGCGGATGGCGACCGCGAGGGCGTCCGGGATGGAGTGGTTGACCGCGACGAACTCGCAGTCGAAGGGGCCGATGCGCTCGCGGTTCCCCTCCACCACCTCGAGGGTGTACGGGCGGATGCGGTGCTCCTGGAGCTTTGCCTCGATCAGGGCGAGGGTCAGCTTGGAGCCGATCAGCGGGATGTCCGGCTTCTCGCGCAGGAGGTAGGGGACGCCGCCGATGTGGTCCTCGTGGCCGTGCGTGAGGACGATGCCCTCGATGTCGTCGAGGCGGTCCCGGACGGACGAGAAGTCCGGCAGGATCAGGTCGATTCCGGGCTGCTCCTCCTCCGGGAAGAGCACTCCGCAGTCGACGATCAGCAGACGGCCGCCGTACTCGAAGACCGTCATGTTTCGGCCGATCTCGCCCAGGCCGCCGAGCGGGGTGACCCGCAGGCCGCCCTCGGGGAGCGGCGGGGGCGGGCCGAGTTCGGGATGCGGATGACTCAAAAGACCCTCCTCAGCACGCGCGCCACGTACCGGTCGGGCACGTGGCGCGCATGACGTTCGTGCAGAAGCAGTTGTCGTTGTGGGGTGCGGGCACCGGTGGCCCGCCGTCTTCTGTTGTTCTTCAGTTGTGAAGCCCGTGTGGTGCCAAGTCTGTTGTCAGAGCTGTACCCCGCCGGCAGCAAGATCGATCTTGAGCTGGGCGATCTCCTCGGGCGAGCACTCGACCATGGGCGAGCGCAGGGGTCCCGCGGGCAGTCCCTGGAGGGCGAGCGCGGCCTTGGTGGTCATGACGCCCTGGGTGCGGAACATGCCGGTGTAGACCGGGAGCAGCTTCTGGTGGATCTCGGTGGCCTTGACGACGTCGCCGGAGGTGTATGCGTCGACGAGGGCGCGCAGGTCGGGGGTGACGACGTGGCCGACGACCGAGACGAAGCCGACCGCTCCGACGGAGAGCAGCGGGAGGTTCAGCATGTCGTCGCCGGAGTACCAGGCGAGGCCGGACCGGGCGATGGCCCAGCTGGCGCGGCCGAGGTCGCCCTTGGCGTCCTTGTTGGCGACGATCCGGGGGTGCTCGGCGAGCCGGACGAGGGTCTCGGTGTTGATCGGGACGCCGCTGCGGCCGGGGATGTCGTAGAGCATGACCGGCAGGCCGGTGGCGTCCGCGACAGTCGTGAAGTGCCGGTACAGGCCCTCCTGCGGGGGCTTGTTGTAGTACGGCGTGACGACCAGCAGGCCGTGTGCGCCGACGCGCTCGGCGTCGCGGGCCAGCTCGATGCTGTGGTGGGTGTCGTTGGTGCCGACTCCGGCCACGACGTGGGCGCGGTCGCCGACCGCCTCCAGTACGGCTCGTACCAGATCCGATTTCTCCGCATCGGTGGTGGTGGGGGACTCGCCGGTGGTGCCGTTGATGATCAGGCCGTCGTTGCCTGCGTCCACCAGGTGGGCGGCGAGCCGCTGCGCGCCGTCGAGGTCGAGTGCGCCGTCCGCCGTGAAGGGCGTGACCATGGCGGTGAGGACCCGCCCGAAGGGGGTCTGCGGAGTCGAGGTCAGAGCCATGGGTAACACGCTACTCGGTGCTGAATACGTGGTCTGCCCGTGGGGTGCCTGGAAAGTCAGGACAAATGCGGAGCCCGGCACTGCCTGCTCGGGGGTTCAAGCAGTGCCGGGTCCGTTTGATCAGGCTAGATGAACTTCTCTAAATGCCGCAATACGGACACTTCGCCAGGCTGATCCGGACATCCGTTCCTGGTGCGCGAACAGAGCTTCGCAGGCGCTTCCTACGGGGCCACGCGCCCGTTCGCGTTGAAGGCGGCGTACGTGAGCGGCATGAGCTTCGCCCACTCCGCCTCCATCTGCTCGCCGACCATCTCGATCTCCCGCTGCGGGAAGGACGGCACCTTGGCCAGCTCGTGCTGGGTGCGCAGGCCGAGGAAGTGCATCAGGGAGCGGGCGTTGCAGGTGGCGTACATCGAGGAGTAGAGGCCGACGGGGAGGGCGGCCCGGGCGACCTCACGGGCGACGCCCTCGGCGAGCATCTTCTGGTAGGCCGCGTAGGACTGCTCGTACGACTCACGCAGGGTGCTGCTGACGGCCTCGCGCTGGGTCGGAGTGCCCTCGACGAAGACGTACTTGCCGGGGCGCCCCTCCTGTACGAGCTTGCGGGAGGCGTCGGGGACGTAGAAGACCGGCTGCAGCTCCCGGTAGCGCCCGGACTCCTCGTTGTACGACCAGCCGACGCGGTGCCGCATGAACTCGCGGAAGACGAAGATCGGGGCGCTGATGAAGAACGTCATCGAATTGTGCTCGAACGGGCTGCCGTGCCGGTCGCGCATCAGGTAGTTGATCAGCCCCTTGGAGCGCTCGGGGTCCTTCTTCAGCTCGTCGAGGGACTGCTCGCCGGCGGTGGAGACCCGCGCGGCGAAGAGGACGTCGGCGTCCGAAGCGCTGGACTTCACCAGCTCGACGGTGACGTCACTGCGGAACGTGAGCGACTCGGGGGTGGTCACGGGGGTTGGGGTCCTTCCCATCACAGCTGTGGTTCGCGCCCACCTTACGGGGCACCCGCACGGGCCACGGCAGCACCTCACCTCAGAAAACCCACCACGGATTTTTTCCGACATGGGCACCTTTTGTGTCAATCGAGCGTCTGTACCGATGAGGCCTGCTCGTTCGATCCCCGAAAGGAGACGTACCCACGATGTTCCGTCGCCGCGAGCCCGTACCCTTCGCCTTCCTGGCCGAGGCGGACCGGTTCCGCAGCAATGTCGCTCCCCCGCCCCGTCAGCGGGCGTCCATCGGCGAGATGGCCGGCCGCTGGCTGCTGGGTCTCACGATCGTCGCCGGGCTGGTGGGAGCCCTCATCATCGCCATGCCCGCGATGTCCATACCGTCCAGTACGCCGACCCAGCAGTCCCAGGCCTCCCAGGGGCACTGACCCTTCCGGCCGCCCACGGGTGGTGAGCCCGAACACCGGCGGATAGCCTCACCGGGCACAGCTCACACAAGGATTGTGAGGACCAGCCGTGCCCCTGTCCTTCCTGACGGCCGACCGGACCTTCGAGGCCGCCGCCGAGAGCGCGCTGCCGTACGACGACCGGGAGCGCTGGCGACGCCCCTACCGTCCCGGTCCCTGGCGTGTGGCCGCGGCTGCGCTGGTGCTGCTGTTCGCCTCCTTCGTGCTGTTCGCCGCGGTCGCCCTCGCCCTGACCGACTCGGTCTCCTCCGGTGGGGCGGTCTTCGTCGCGGCGCTCATGGTGATCGCCGGCGCGCTGCGGCTGCTGCGCATGGGCGTGTGGGTGAGCGGCCGCGGGCTGCGCCAGGTCGGTTTCCTGGTGACGCGTACGGCGCCGTGGGCGCGGGTGATCTCCGTGCGGACGGTGCAGCAGCCGGTGCGCTGGCTGGGGCTGCCACGGACGGTGCAGGGGCAGGCGCTGATGCTCGTACGCAAGGACCGGGCGGCCGGGGAGCAGGCGCCGCTGCTGACCACCCACACGCTGGACTTCCTGGGCCGCCCCGCGGCGTTCGACCGGGCGGCGGACGTGGTGGAGGCGTGGGCGGCGGAGTGCGGGCGCGCATGAAGGCCGTCGGCGGGCGGCGAACGGCGCCCTGCGCTGGTGCCGGCCGGGTCGGGATGGGGCGCTGCTCGCGGTGAGGTGCCTCCCCCAGGCACTGGGGGAGGCACGACTGCCCACCGCTACGGCGCCACGAAGGCCGACGGCATCGCAGCTACCCAGGGGCGCGGGGAACCGCGCGACCAGCCCACCCCGCACCCGCGGCCGGCTTCAGGGTCGGACTGGGCGGCCGTCGTGCAAGGCGATGGCCCTCTGCATCGCCTTGCGTGCGCGGGGGGTGTCCCGGGCGTCGTGGTAGGCGACGGCGAGGCGGAACCAGCAGCGCCAGTCGTCGGGGGCCGCCTCGGTCTCGGCCTTGCGCTTGGCGAAGACCTCGTCGGCCGAGTCGCGGTCGATCCGGCCGCTGGGCAGGCGCTTCAGCTCGTCGACCGGCAGACCGCCCTCGGTGTCGAGTTCGGCGGCGAGGGCGTTGGCCTTGCGGACGAACTGGGTGTTCTTCCACAGGAACCACAGGCCGATGACCGGGAGGATCAGCACCGCGACCCCGAAGGTGACGGTGACGACCGTGCCGGACTCGATGAGCATGACGCCGCGGCTGCCGACCAGGACGAAGTAGAAGACGAGGACGGCGGCCGTGATGAGGTAGGAGATCTTCGCGCGCATGGCAGGGTCTGTCTCAGCTCGGGTCGAGGAAGTGCTCCAGGCCGAAGGTCAGGCCCGGAGTGGTCACCACGCGGCGGGCGCCGAGCAGGATGCCCGGCATGAAGCTGCTGTGGTGCAGGGAGTCGTGGCGGATGGTGAGGGTCTCGCCCTCGCCGCCGAGCAGCACCTCCTGGTGGGCCAGCAGGCCGCGCAGGCGGACGGCGTGGACCGGGACCCCGTCGACGCTCGCGCCCCTCGCACCGTCCAGGGCCGTGGCCGTGGCGTCCGGTGCCGGTGCCGTACCGGCCGCCCGGCGGGCCTCGGCGATGAGCTGGGCGGTGCGCGTGGCCGTACCGCTCGGGGCGTCCACCTTGTTCGGGTGGTGCAGTTCGACCACCTCGACCGACTCGAAGTACGGCGCGGCGATCTGCGCGAACTTCATGGTCAGCACGGCCCCGATGGAGAAGTTCGGCGCGATGAGCACACCGGTCTCCGGGGACTGGTCCAGCCAGCCCTTCAGCTGCGCGAGGCGCTCCTCGGTCCAGCCCGTCGTACCGACGACCGCGTGGATGCCGTGACGCACGCAGAAGTCGAGGTTGTCCATGACGGAGTCCGGGGTGGTCAGCTCCACGGCGACCTGGGCACCGGCCGCCGTCAGCGTCTCCAGCGTGTCGCCCCGGCCGAGGGCGGCGACCAGCTCCATGTCCTCGGCGGCCTCGACCGCCCTGACCGCCTCGGCCCCGATCCGGCCCTTGGCACCGAGGACCGCCACGCGCAGCTTGCTCATGTTCCTGCTTCCTAACCGGTGGTGTTTCAGGCGACGGCGTCGTGCAGCCGCGCGGCCTGCTTGTCCTTCAGCGGGCCGATGACCGACAGCGACGGGCGCTGTCCCAGGATGTCGCGGGCGACCTCGCGGACCTCGTCCGGGGTGACCGCCGCCATCCGGTCCAGCATGTCGTCGACGGACATCTGCTCGCCCCAGCACAGCTCGCTCTTGCCGATGCGGTTCATCAGCGCGCCGGTGTCCTCGAGGCCGAGGACGGTGGAGCCCTGGAGCTGGCCGACGGCGCGGGCGATCTCGTCGTCGGTGAGGCCGTTGGCGGCGACGTGGTCGAGTTCGTCGCGGCAGATCCTCAGCACGTCGTGCACCTGGCTCGGCCGGCAGCCGGCGTAGACGCCGAACAGGCCGCAGTCGGCGAAGCCGGAGGTGTACGAGTACACGCTGTAGGCGAGGCCCCGCTTCTCCCGGACCTCCTGGAAGAGGCGGGAGGACATGCCTCCGCCGAGGGCGGTGTTGAGCACGCCCATGGCCCAGCGCCGGTCGTCGGTGCGGGCGAGGCCCGGCATGCCGAGGAGGACGTGCGCCTGCTCCGTCTTGCGGCCGAGCAGTTCGACCTTGCCGGAGGTGCGGATCGTACGGCGGCCGTCGCGCGGGGCGATGGGCTGCGCGTCCAGGTTGCCCAGGGCGCCCGCCTTCTCGAAGGCCGCGCGGACCTGTCGTACGACCTTGGCGTGGTCGACGTTGCCGGCGCAGGCGACCACGAGGTGGGTCGGGTCGTAGTGCTTCTTGTAGAAGCGGCGGATGCGGTCGGCGGTGAGGGCGTTGACGGTGTCGACCGTGCCGAGGACGGGGCGGCCGAGGGCGTTGTCGCCGAACATGGTGTGCGCGAACAGGTCGTGCACACAGTCGCCCGGGTCGTCCTCGGTCATGGCGATCTCTTCGAGGATCGCGCCGCGCTCGACGTCGACGTCCTCCTCGAGGATGAGGGAGCCGGTCAGCATGTCGCAGACGACGTCGATGGCGAGCGGCAGGTCGGTGTCGAGCACGCGTGCGTAGTAGCACGTGTACTCCTTCGCCGTGAACGCGTTCATCTCGCCGCCGACGGCGTCGATGGCGGAGGAGATGTCCAGCGCGCTGCGCTTGCGCGTGCCCTTGAAGAGCAGGTGCTCCAGGTAGTGCGTGGCGCCGTTCAGGGCCGGCGTCTCGTCGCGGGAGCCGACGTGTGCCCAGATGCCGAAGGTCGCGGAGCGGACCGAGGGCAGGGTCTCGGTGACGATGCGCAGGCCGCCCGGGAGGGTGGTCTTACGGACCGTGCCGATGCCGTTCTGGCCCTTGATGAGGGTTTGGGTACGGGCGACGGCCCGCGCCTCCGAAGAGGTGCGGGCCGTCGCCTTGGAGCTACGGGACGTCACTGCTCGGCGTCGTCCTTCGCCTCGTCGGAGGAGTCTTCCTCGCCCTCGATCACGGGGACGAGGGAGAGCTTGCCGCGGGAGTCGATCTCGGCGATCTCGACCTGGACCTTCTGGCCCACGCCGAGGACGTCCTCGACGTTCTCCACGCGCTTGCCGCCGGCGAGCTTACGGATCTGCGAGATGTGCAGCAGACCGTCCTTGCCGGGCAGCAGGGAGACGAACGCACCGAAGGTGGTCGTCTTGACGACCGTACCGAGGTAGCGCTCGCCGACCTCGGGCATCGTCGGGTTGGCGATGCCGTTGATCGTGGCGCGGGCGGCCTCGGCGGAGGGGCCGTCGGCGGCACCGATGTAGATCGTGCCGTCGTCCTCGATGGTGATCTCGGCGCCCGTGTCCTCCTGGATCTGGTTGATCATCTTGCCCTTGGGGCCGATGACCTCACCGATCTTGTCGACCGGGATCTTGACGGTGATGATCCGCGGGGCGTGCGGGCTCATCTCGTCGGGCCGGTCGATGGCCTCCATCATCACGTCGAGGATGTGCAGGCGGGCGTCGCGGGCCTGCTTGAGGGCCGCGGCCAGGACGGAGGCCGGGATGCCGTCCAGCTTGGTGTCGAGCTGGAGGGCGGTCACGAACTCCTTGGTGCCGGCGACCTTGAAGTCCATGTCGCCGAAGGCGTCCTCGGCACCGAGGATGTCGGTGAGGGTGACGTAGTGCGTCTCGCCCTCGATCTCCTGGGAGATCAGGCCCATGGCGATACCGGCGACCGGGGCCTTCAGCGGCACACCGGCGTTCAGCAGCGACATGGTGGAGGCGCAGACCGAGCCCATGGACGTCGAGCCGTTGGAGCTCAGCGCCTCGGAGACCTGACGGATCGCGTACGGGAACTCCTCGCGCGTGGGCAGCACCGGCACGAGCGCGCGCTCGGCGAGAGCTCCGTGGCCGATCTCGCGGCGCTTGGGGGAGCCGACGCGGCCGGTCTCACCGGTGGAGTACGGCGGGAAGTTGTAGTTGTGCATGTAGCGCTTGCGGGTCACCGGGGAGAGGGTGTCCAGCTGCTGCTCCATGCGGAGCATGTTGAGCGTGGTGACGCCCAGGATCTGGGTCTCGCCCCGCTCGAACACCGCGGAACCGTGCACCCGCGGGATGGCCTCGACCTCGGCGGCCAGCGTACGGATGTCCGTCACGCCACGGCCGTCGATGCGCTTCTTCTCCTTGATGACGCGCTCACGGACCAGGGCCTTGGTCAGCGAGCGGTACGCGGCGGAGATCTCCTTCTCGCGGCCCTCGAACTCCGGCAGGAGCTTCTCGGCGGCGAGCCCCTTGACGCGGTCCAGCTCGGCCTCGCGCTCCTGCTTGCCGGCGATGGTGAGCGCCTGGGCGAGCTCGGGCTTGACCGCGGCGGTCAGGGCCTCCAGGACGTCGTCCTGGTAGTCCAGGAAGATCGGGAACTCGCCGGTCGGCTTGGCGGCCTTGGCGGCGAGGTCGGCCTGGGCACGGCACAGGACCTTGATGAAGGGCTTCGCGGCGTCCAGACCGGCGGCGACGACCTCCTCGGTCGGCGCCTCGGCACCGCCCTCGACCAGCTTGATGGTCTTCTCGGTGGCCTCGGCCTCGACCATCATGATCGCGACGTCGCCGTCCTCCAGGACACGACCGGCGACCACCATGTCGAAGACGGCGTCCTCGAGCTCGGTGTGCGTCGGGAAGGCGACCCACTGGCCATTGATCAGCGCGACGCGGACGCCGCCGATCGGGCCGGAGAAGGGCAGGCCGGCCAGCTGCGTGGACGCGGACGCGGCGTTGATCGCCACGACGTCGTACAGGTGGTCGGGGTTGAGGGCCATGATCGTGGCGACGACCTGGATCTCGTTGCGCAGGCCCTTCTTGAAGGACGGGCGCAGCGGGCGGTCGATCAGCCGGCAGGTGAGGATGGCGTCCTCGGAGGGACGGCCCTCACGGCGGAAGAAGCTGCCGGGGATCTTGCCGGCGGCGTACATCCGCTCCTCGACGTCCACCGTCAGCGGGAAGAAGTCGAGCTGGTCCTTGGGGTTCTTGGAGGCGGTGGTGGCCGACAGCACCATGGTGTCGTCGTCCAGGTACGCCACGGCGGAGCCGGCGGCCTGCTTGGCCAGGCGGCCCGTCTCGAAGCGGATGGTACGGGTGCCGAAAGTGCCGTTGTCGATGACGGCCTCGGCGTAGTGGGTCTCGTTCTCCACTAGCGTTTTCTCCGTTACATATCGTCTTTCGTCCCTTGGCTGCCCGTGTGACAGGGGGACGGTGGTGGAGAAGCGCGCCGTCTGGTGCGGGCCGGTCTTCGATCGAAGCACCCGGGGCTCGCATCCCCCGGGGGCCACTACCGAGGACCGGCGGCGGCGAGGAGCGCTTCTCCTCGTTCTTCGTCGTACGTCGTGCTGTCTCGTACGCCGTTCTGTGTCGTGCGTATTGCGTTGTGCTACCACACTACAAAGCGTGAGTGACACTCCGCACGTTTCCGCATGTACGACGAAGGGAGCGGTCCCCGGGTGCTACCGGGAACCGCTCCCTTCACGGCGTACTACTTGGCGCCCGCCGCACCACGGCGGATGCCGAGGCGGTCGACCAGCGTACGGAACCGGGCGATGTCCTTCTTCGCCAGGTACTGCAGCAGGCGGCGGCGCTGACCGACGAGGATCAGCAGGCCACGACGGGAGTGGTGGTCGTGCTTGTGGGTCTTGAGGTGCTCCGTCAGGTCGGAGATCCGACGGGAGAGCATAGCGACCTGGACCTCGGGGGAGCCGGTGTCACCCTCCTTGGTACCGAACTCGGCGATGATCTGCTTCTTCGTAGCGGCGTCGAGCGACACGCGTACTCCTCATAGTCTGTTGAGTGCCACCGAGTGCCCCCGGTCCACATCTCGGGGGAGCTTCCGTTACTCGGGAGGCGGGGATCCGCTGGGCGCGGCCACCAGAACCGACAGTTCCGGGGGTGCGTACACAAACGGCCGTCACCCAGGGTACCAGCAGGTGGCCGGCGTCTTTCCCCCGCTCCGGAAACCGCCCGGGCGGGACGCCGCGGACCACTAGGGTGAGCGCCGGACCGTACGCAGGCCGGAAGGGGATCACGCCACGATGACGGAGACGGAAGCGGAGATGAAGGCCCGCAAGGAGCGGGAGCGGGACGAGCTGTACGCGCTCGACATCTCGGGCGTGGAGTGGCACTGCGCACCCGGCACGGAGGAGCACGAGGAGCGCGTCGAGATCGCGTACCTGCCCGACGGCGCCGTGGCGATGCGCTCCTCCCTCGACCACGACACCGTGCTGCGCTACACCGAGGCGGAGTGGCGGGCGTTCGTGCTGGGCGCGCGGGACGGGGAGTTCGATCTGGAGCCCAGCGAGCGCAATGGCGGTCTTGCGGCGCAGTGAGCGGAACGTGAGAAAGGGCGGCACGCATGCGTGCCGCCCTTTCTCTTTCAGTGTTTCAGCCCTGCGGTGCCCACTCCGATCACCGAGAGCACCGGGTTCTTCGGATGGACGACGTCGCGCGCCAGCATGCGGCGAGCGAAGAAGACGTGTCCTTGTTCGTAGAGGATGTCCGACTGCTCCGGGTCGCTGAGTTCGTTCTCATCGTCCTCCGGGAGGTGGAACAGGAGGTATGGGGTCTCCTTGCCGGTCCGCAGATTCCAGTCCACCACGGCGGCCGGCTGCACGTCGTCCAGGGTGCTACGAAAGATGATCAGGTCTTCACCGTTCATGCGGACGGGGACGACCTGCTGGAAGGGCCGTCCCTCGAACCTGGTGACGACGGTGCCCGTCTTGAGGTCGAAGGCCGTGATCTGGTTCTCGGGCTTCGTGATGACGTCTTGGGTGTCCTTGCTCATGACGAAGACCCGGTCTCGGCCGACCACCATGCCGTAGCACTTGTCGACGGCGTCGAAGTAGCCCTCGACGTTGCCGCCGCACTTGGGGTCGTAGCCGTTCATCGAGATGGTGGCCAGTCGCTCGCCGTTCTCCGGATCCAGAGTGATCAGGTCTGTGACCCGGTAGTCCCCCGCCTCAACAGCGATCACAGGCGGGTCTGCTGACGGCAGGTAGATGGTCCGCAGACCGTTGCTGACTGCGTAGCGCCACAGGACCTTGCCGGTGCGCGGCTCAAGCTTCTCCACCCGGTAGGTGGGCTCGCTGGAGTCGCCGCACTTGACGAGGGCCAACAGGGCCCCACCACCGACGTAGGCCGAGTCGTGGCACTGGTTCGTGCCGAGCGTGTTCCACAGCCGCTTGCCGCTCTCCATGGCGTACGCCACCGACCCGTCGTCCCAGGCGATGGCCACGACGCCCCGGGTCAGCGAGATGTTCGTGCCGGTGATGGTGGCGCCCTCGGCCGCCGGCATCTTTGCCTGCCAGATCTTCTTGCCGGTGTCGAGATCGACCATGAGCACCTCGTCACAGACACCGTTCTGGGGGGCGTCGGTGCGCCCGGGCTCAACCACGACGGCGGTCCGGCCGTCGGCGGTGACGTCGCGGCTGACGGCACAGATGTGGCCACCCAGTTGGAGGGTCCATGCCTTCGCGTCCCAGTCAGGGTGCGGCTCGATCTTGTAGCCCTCGATGCGGTTGGCGAGGGCCCGCGCGACGATCTTGCCCGTGGCCCAGGTGGCGGGCGCGAACCGCTGCTGCTTGCCGGTGAGGCTGCCTTCGTTGTGCTTGACAACGACCTCGCCCTCCGGTGAGACGGGGGCCTTCTCCAGGGTCTCGCGCACGGCGTCCGGAGCCTGCTGGACCGCCTTGGCGTCGGTCTGCCCCTTGGTCCGGCCGATCGAGTGGTACCAGACCAGACCCGCGCCGAGGCACACGACGGCGGCCACCACCGCGGCGACCGCGCCGAGGATGCGCCTGCGGCGTCTGTCCCGCGACGGGTCGACCGCCGGCGCGGACTGGGTGGGCTGGGTATGCATGGACGGTGGCGGGCCGAAGCTCACGCTGCTGAATCCCTTTCCTCCGCTGCCGCTGGGGGGGGACCAGGAGGCCGACGAGGTCGGCCTGGGTCACTTGCTCGTCATCGCGCGGGCCGTCGCGTACACGTCGAACACAGCAAGAGCAAGGGGCACCAGTGTCAGGAGCACGAAGCCTTCGACGATCTCCAGGAAGCGGCCCCAGAAGGGGCTGAGACCCCGGCGCGGGAGGATAAGACCCAGGGCTGCCACGAGGGCCACACCAGCTGCGATGGCCGCGGTGAGCCAGATCGCACGGATGTCGAGGCCGGAGCGGTCTCCGGTGAGTGCCTCGCGCAACA
This sequence comes from Streptomyces sp. NPDC007205, assembly GCF_040634095.1. Taxonomy (NCBI): domain Bacteria; kingdom Bacillati; phylum Actinomycetota; class Actinomycetes; order Kitasatosporales; family Streptomycetaceae; genus Streptomyces; species Streptomyces sp. NPDC007205. The sequence continues at coordinate 110,681 of NZ_JBEYEW010000022.1, read as the reverse complement.
CGGCGTGCGGCGGGTTGAGCGCCAGGCCGAGACCGAGCAGGACGAGTGAGCCGAGACCTGCCAACAGGAGCGGAGCGACCTGCCCGGTGTAGCGGAAGAGCTGGGCGCGCATGAGCAGCGCCACCGCCGTCGCACCGGCGAGCAGGTGGGCCCAGACGTCGTCGGAGAACCCGAGCACCGCGCAGGAGGCGAGCGCGGTGAGCGCACAGCCGCCGACGAGCCCGACAAGGATCTCGTGGCCACGGCGGGCCTGAGCCTCGATCCGCGTCATGTCGACCGGTGCCTGCTCGGCGGTCTCCGTGCCGTAGACGCTGCTCGGGGCGGAGTCCGGCGGGTCAAAGCCGATGGGCAGCCGGGCGAAGCGCATGGACAGTCCCGGCAGGAAGGCCAGGCCGACCACCGCGACCGGCGCGCACAGGGCAGCGATCTCCTTCGGTGTCCAGTGCACGAGGATCGCCGTGAAGACGGTGATCAGGCCGATCACGGACGCGACGACGAAGGCGACGAACGGGGCGTCCCCGCCCGGTGTGCACAGCGTCAGGATGACCGAGACGATCAGAACCGCCGCGCAGGCGAGCAGGAACTGGAGTTTGCCGATGCCCTGGCCGTGGGCGAGAGAGAGGAGGCCCGATCCGGCCAGGCCCACATTAGGAAGAGCACCGAGACCCAGGGCTGTCGCCGAGCCCCGGTCGTCGTAGATCCGGCCCCGTACAGCGGCGAACACGGCGAAGAGCACTCCGGCGACGCCCGCGAGTATCCCGGGCAGGCTGTGCATGTCGTGCCGGGGATCGGCGTTCCAGGCGACGAAGGCGAGCAGGGACGACAGGACGCCCGCGCCCGCGAGCCCCGCGGCGCGTGTGAGGTCGTCGCTCCACAGAGTTCGGTGCCGGGTCACCGCCGACGCGACCGCCTCGGAGACGTCGTCGTAGACGGCTGGCGGCAACGACTGGGAGAAGGGGCGCAGCGTGAGCAGTTCACCGTCGAGAATCCGTTGTGCGGCAAAGGAGCGCGCGCTGTCGAGAACGGTGCCGTCCCTGCGTACGAGGTGGTAGCCGACCGGCTCACCATCGGCGGGGCTCTGCCGGGAGAGCCGGAGGATCTCCGGGTAGATGTCGGCGACCGGGATGTCGTCGGGCAGCGCCACGTCTATCCGGCTGTCGGGGGCGACGATCGTGACCCGGCAGAAACCGAGCCCCGATCCCGATCCCACGCCGGACACCGCTGCCTCCCTGGCCGTCGTGCTCACCTTGTGCCTCCCCCTCAGTGATGGCTCTGCGTCAGTGATGTGAAAATCCTGCGTCTTTCCCCGGCCGGAACCGCCGGTGGGTGACGCGGACGGCGCCGTCCGGTTCCGCCACGGGTGGCATGCGGTGACGCCTCGCACGGAGTTCCCCGGTTCGCGGCGTGTGTTCGCGTGTGCTCAAGCGAACCACCGGCACCCTACCCCGCACCGGTCACTCGTGAGTCAGTAGGATCACGCGGCGGCCTGCGTCCGTCCATCAACGGGGGGCGGACCTCACCCTGAGGCCCGGCAAAGGAATTGGGGAGCAGTGAGTCACATCGTCGTGAAGCGCCCGCCTCGGGCGCTGCCGTCCGAAGTGCCCACGGAAGAGGTCGTTCTCCAGCCTCCCCCGGAATTGCCCCGGGGTCAGCACGAGAGCGTCCTCATGCAGTTGCTGCCGACGCTCGGCATGGGTGGCTCGGTGGTCTTCTTCTTCACGAACGGACAGCCGTTCATGAAGATCATGGGCATGGTGATGATCGCGTCCACGGTCGCCATGTCCATCGCAATGGTGGTCCGCTTCCGGCGCGGCTCCCAGGGCCAACTCGCCGACGTACGGCGCGACTACATGCGGTATCTGTCACAGATCCGGCATGCGGCGGTGGAGACCGCGAAGACACAGCGCGATGCGCAGTACTACCTGCACCCCTCACCCGAACAGTTGTGGGCTCTGGTCGCCGAGGGCAGCCGGGTGTGGGAACGCCGTCCAGGCGACGAGGACTTCGCCCAAGTGCGCATCGGACTGGGCGCCCAGGAACTGGCCACGCCGCTTGTCGCCCCCGAGACCGGCCCGGCCGGCCGGTTGGAACCGCTCACGGCGGGAGCCATGCAGCGTTTCCTCGACGTCCACGGCAATCTGAACGACCTGCCGATGGCCGTGTCACTGCGCGCCTTCTACCACGTCACCGTCAGCGGTGACGCCGAATCTGTCCGCTCTTGTGTCCGTGCCCTGACCGGCTCGCTGGCCGCGCTGCATTCTCCGGGGGATCTGATCCTCGCCGTGGCGGCCGCACAGGACACGCTCCCGCTGTGGGAGTGGGCCAAGTGGCTGCCGCACGCTCAGGCGGACGGTGCCATGGACGGGGCGGGCGCCCGCCGGCTGATCGGCCCGGACGCCCGCGATCTGGAAAGCCTGCTGGCCGACCGCCTCTCCGGCCGCCCGCGGTTCCACCCGGGCGGCATGCCGCTCCTTGAGGAGCCTCACATCGTCATCGTCCTCGATGGTGTCTCCCTGCCGCCGGACTCCGCCCTGGCCAACCTCGAAGGGCTCCAGGGCGTCACGGTCATCGAGGTCGTACCCGGCGAACTCACCGCCGTCCGAGGTGACCTGGCGGTCGTGGTGCGGCCCACGACCCTGCGCCTGGAGTCGTCGAGCGGTGAGGTCTACGAGGGCACGCCGGACACCCTGTCCTACGAGTCCGCCGAAGCCCTCGCCCGGCAACTGGCCCCGCTGCGCCTCGCTTCCGGCGGTGACGACGACGAACCCCTGCTGGCAAACCTGGAGTTCACCGACCTCCTCAACCTCGGAGACGCGGCGTCCGTCGACCCCCAGCGCACCTGGCGGCCACGTGGGCTGGCGGAGCGGTTGCGGGTACCCATCGGTGTCGGCGTGGACGGCCGCCCCGTGATGCTCGACCTAAAGGAGGCCGCGCAGGAGGGCATGGGCCCGCATGGTCTGTGCGTGGGAGCCACCGGGTCCGGCAAGTCGGAACTGCTGCGCACACTGGTGCTCGGGCTCGCGGTGACCCATTCCTCCGAGACGCTGAACTTCGTCCTCGCCGACTTCAAGGGCGGTGCGACGTTCGCCGGCATGGCGCAGATGCCACACGTGGCGGCGGTCATCACCAATCTGGCCGACGACCTCACTCTGGTCGACCGCATGGGCGACTCGATCCGCGGCGAGCTGAACCGCCGCCAGGAGATGCTGCGCGACGCGGGCAACTACGCCAACATCCATGACTACGAGAAGGCTCGCGCGGCCGGCGCTCCGCTTCAGCCGATCCCGTCCCTCGTCCTGGTGATCGACGAGTTCAGCGAGTTGCTGACCGCGAAGCCTGACTTCATCGAGATGTTCGTGCAGATCGGCCGTATCGGCCGTTCGCTGGGCGTGCACTTGCTTCTGGCCTCGCAGCGTCTGGAGGAGGGCCGTCTGCGCGGCCTCGAGACGTATCTCTCGTACCGCATCGGCCTGCGCACCTTTTCCGCGGCCGAGTCCCGTGCGGCACTCGGCGTCCCCGACGCCTATGAACTCCCCAACGTCCCCGGTTCAGGGTTCCTGAAGTTCGGCACGGACGAGATGGTGCGCTTCAAGGCGGCGTACGTCTCCGGCGTGTACCGCTCCGGGAACAGGCAGACCGCATCGGCCGGGGGGCCGCTGCCCGTCGACCGACGGCCGGTGCTGTTCACCGCCGCGGAGGTGCCCTTGCAGTACGCATCGGTGCCGCAGCAGCGCAAGGAGCCGACGTCACAGGTCGACGACGCCCTCGCGGACACGGTGCTCGACGTGATCGTGCGCCGGCTGGAGGCACAGGGGCCCGCCGCCCACCAGGTGTGGCTGCCGCCGCTGGACAACCCGCCCTCGCTGGACGGGCTGCTGCCCAAGCTCACGGCCGTACCGGAACGGGGACTCACGCAGCCCGGCTACGAGGGCGCCGGACGCCTCGTCATCCCTGCGGGCCTGGTCGACAAGCCGTACGAACAGCGCCGTGAGCCACTGTGGCTCGACTTCTCCGGGGCCGCGGGCCATCTGCAGATCCTCGGCGGTCCGCAGTCCGGCAAGTCCACCCTGCTGAGGTCCCTGATCTGCTCCTTCGCGCTGACGCACACGCCGCACGAGGTGCAGTTCTACGGCCTGGACTTCGGTGGCGGCGGCATGGCGGCGGTGAGCGGCCTGCCGCACGTCGGCGGTGTCGCCTCCCGGCTGGACCCGGAGCGGGTACGGCGTACGGTGTCGGAGGTGTACGGCGTACTGCGGCGCCGCGAGGAGTACTTCCGGTCGTCGGGCATCGCCTCGATCGCGGACTTCCGCACCCGGCGGGCGCGCGGCGACATCTCGGTCACCGACCAGCCGTGGGGCGATGTGTTCCTGGTGATCGACGGCTGGGGCAACTTCCGTTCGGACTACGACAGCCTGGAACCGGCCATCCTCGACATGGCGTCACGCGGCCTCGGCTACGGCATCCATCTGATCCTTACGGCATCACGTTCGATGGAGGTCCGGGCCAACCTCAAGGACCATCTGATGAACCGCCTCGAACTGCGGCTCGGCGACACCATGGACTCCGAGATCGACCGCAAGGTGGCAGCGAATGTTCCGGCAGGTGTGCCGGGTCGCGGTGTGTCACAGCAGAAACTGCACTTCATGGCGGCGGTGCCGAGAATAGACGGCCTGACGTCCGACACGGACCTGGCCGACGCGACGGCGGCCTTGGCGGCCGAGGTCTCCCGGCACTGGCAGGCGCCGGGGGCGCCGCAGGTCCGGCTGCTCCCGCGGGAGCTCCCCGCCGAGCAACTGCCGCCGGGGGACCGCTTCCCGCAGCACGGCGTCGCCTTCGGCCTCGACGAGGACAACCTCGAACCTGTCTTCGTCGACTTCGAGCAGGACCCGTTCTTCCTGGTCTTCGGCGAGAGTGAGTCGGGCAAGTCGAACCTGCTGAGGCTGCTCATCACACAGCTGACGCAACGCCATTCGGGCGACGAGGCGAAGTTCTTCGTGGTCGACAACCGGCGGTCCCTGCTGGACGTCACACCGGCCACGCATCTGGCCGAGTACATCCCGATGTCCAACGCCATGGACCACCACATGGTGGCCCTCGCCGACCTGATGAAGCGACGCACGCCCACCGCCGACGTCACGGCCCAGCAACTGCGGGAGCGGAGCTGGTGGCGGGGCCCGACGGTGTACGTGGTCGTCGACGACTACGACCTGGTGTCGACGTCCAGCGGAAACCCGTTGGGCGGTCTCACCGAGCTGCTGCCGTTCGCCCGTGATGTCGGCGTGCGGTTCATCATCGCGCGCTCGACGGCGGGGGCGGGGCGGGCCTCGTTCGAGGCGTTCATGCAGCGGATGACGGAGCTGGGCGCGCAAGGCGTGGTCCTGGCCGGTGACCCGAGCGAAGGGGACCTCCTCGGCGGGATACGGCCACGGCCGATGCCCGCGGGGCGGGGTGTCTTCGTCTCGCGGAGGCGGGGGAAGATGCTGGTGCAGACGGGGTTGGTCAGCGTCGACTGCTGAGTGAGCCGCAGACGCTCGGCGGTCACGGCGGTCGAGGGGCGGGGGGCGGACGAATGGGTCCGCCCCCCACCCTGCCACGTCGACGGTGGGGACCGCGGCGGACGACAGCGACGACGATGGCCGTGGCTCCTGCGAACGCGGTGAAGAAGCCACGCCCGTGACTCTGTGCTTCCAGGCTCAACGGCGTCCGGTCACAGCTTGAACACTCCGCGCCAGGTCCATCCGGCTTCGAGGACCGTTTCCCGAAGGGGATCCCGCATGGTCCGCGAGTCGAACTGGATGACCTTGTGCCGACGGCCGTCCGGGCCACGCTCGTACGTCCACTGTCGCTGGACGTACGGTCCGCGACTCCACTGGCGCGACAAACCCCGCCGCGGGGGGTTGCCGACCAAGGCCACCTCCCGTACCTCGTCGAGGACATGTACCTCACGCGTGGCGTGAACGAAGCGCATCCGGGTCTTCATGGTCCGCTCCACCTCGTTGGCGGAGAGCGCGTCGCCGTAGTAGGGCAGCACAATCTGCCACTCCGCGACCAGGTCCGCCTTCTCCGCTCCCGAAGCATTGCGCACGCGGAACGGCACCTCCGCCTCGTTGAGAGCGAGCAACGCGGCGCGAAGTTCCTGGGCGGGCCGCGGTACGACTCCACTCTCGGGATACTTGGTGCCGGTTCGCCGATCCCGGTAGCGGGCCCAACTGTTCCGAAGGCGGCCCATCATCACGCCTCGGCCGTGGTGTCCGCGCGAACGGTGCGGACGAACTCCTGGAAGTCCGGCAGCACCGCATCGTGCCGCGCTGCGGTGGCCGTCAGAGCCAGCCTGATCAGCGCGCGCCGGTGGGGGTCCTCGACGTCCACCAGGGAAAGGTACACCTGGGACTGGACGAGGTCGCGGCGCGCTTGCCCGACGAGGGCCGAGAAGGCCAACCTCTGGGTCAGGGCGGGCGCATCGACGGAGCCGACCTCGCGGCGGTCGGTCACCGTGACCGACTCGGCGACCTCGTCCAAGCGCCTGGCCGACGCGTCGGCGAGATCGGCCAGTGTCACCCCGTCCAAGGGAAGCCCGCCGTCGACGGTGATGTTGGCAGCGAACCCGGCGTCCGGGTGGGGATGCACTGCGGCAAAGGCCACTCCGGGGTCGGCGACCCCCTCGGGACGGGCGGGGAGCCAGCCCTCGGGCAGCCGGAACTCGATCGGCACCGGCAGTGTCGTGGGCACTCAGGCCCTCCTTCCATGGTGAAACAGATCAGAGCAGCCCGCCGAGGGTGTCCTTGACGGAGCCGGCGAGATCACCGACCGCGTCAGCCGCGCTGTCGACGGCCTTGCCCAACTTGTGGGTATCGACGGTGATCTCGACTCCTCCACCCCCGCCCACGGCCGCTGCGGCGAATCCTCTGCCGCCGAACTTCCAGACACCGTTCTTGTGCTTCCAGCCGATCCAGGCATCGGTACCTTCACCGACCCCGGCTTCGGCCGTCCCGCCGATACCGATCCCTGCGACCTCCACGCCGCCGGCGATGCTCTGCTTCGCCCCGTAGAACGCTTTGACGCCGACGGTCGCCTCGTCCTTGGTCGCCTTGGCAGTGACGCCGACCTCGGCACCCGCGAATCCGTCCGTACGCCCGTAGACACCGCCCAGATCGCCGTAGTCCAACCGGACCTCCTCCAGGTCCCGTATTCCTATGGATGCCTCAGCCTTACCGCTGACGCCCTTGTCGCTGAATCCATAGTTCGCGGTGGCCCTGGCGCCGCCGTAGACGTCGCCTATCCCCGAAAGCTTCCACGCACCGTCGGTGTGCGACCCCTTCCAGGTCAAGTGGAAGAGGTCCGCATACACCTTGGCCGAACCCTCCTTGCCGTACTTGGGGTCGCCACTGATGCTGTAACCGAAGCCTGGCCCTGTCAGCTTGAATCCGCCGTGCCCGTCAGGCTTTGTGCCCACGTCCTTCTGTGGCGGGTACGCGGCAATCTGCCCCTTGGCCTGCCCGTTGAAGCCCCCCACGACGCCGTCACCGGTGTCGCTGTCGACCACCACGGCCGTCAGCGCACGCTGGACGTCCACGTCGGCGTCGCCGACGTCCTTCACCCTCTGGTCGATGAGCTGCTGCCAGGAGCTGACGGACTTGCGGACGCTGTCCTGATAGTCGCGGTCGTGCACCCAGGCGGTGCGCTCGCCCTTGCTCAGCTTCTCGGTGTCGAAGGACACCACACCCTGGTCGGACACCTTCATGCCCGCCTTCACGGCGTCCTTGCGGGCCGATTCGAGTTTGCCCCGCAGGCTCGTGAACTGCGTGTTCGCTTCGCGGAGAAGCGAGGCGACGGCCTTGGCCTCGGTCTGGGCCCTCTGGAACTCTTTCAGAGTGACCTGGAAGCGGGCGCTGGCGGCCTCCACGCTGAGGCCCACCTGCGTCAGGGTTATTCCGTGCACGTCACGCTTGTAGGCGAGTTCCTGTGCGTGGAACTTCTTCGCCATGCCGTCCCAGCTCTCGGCGGCCGTGGTGAGCGCGGACAGGTCCGTATTCATGATCTCGTGGTAGGTCGGCACGCTTTCCCCGTTATGTGCGCCTGCTGCCGTCAGAGCCGGTCCAACGCGGAGATCCCGCGAACGCCGGAGCCCACGCCGATGTCTGTGCCGTGTTGCAGCGTGGCGTTGCCCCGCAGCGCGGCCTTCTCGTGCGACAACCTGTTCATCAGGGTGACCACCTGGTGGCCCCACGTCTCGTGGGCGCTCTTGAGGGCTGCCGACGTGAGCCAGCCGTCTCCGTCCTTGGGCTGGAAGGCCTTGACCGCTGTGTTGGTGTCGTGGTCCGCCGCGGCCCCGGCGTCCTTGGTCTGAGGTTCGATGTCCGTCTCGATCTTCTGGGCCGCGGCTCGATTCTGGGCCGGAGAGGACACGAGGTCCTTCTGCCCTCCGGCCAGCCCAGAAGGTCCTGCGGCCCCTGTCTGATCGGCCGGAAACTGGTTCAGCTGCATACCGACAGGGTGTGCGCTGCCGGCCGCGTGCTGCGCTTGTGATGACTCCGTCACGGACAATCGCCCCCGTATGTGCTCAGTTGGCCTGTGCCGCCGAAATGAAAAACGGGGGTGGGCACCTCCCGCGCGTGCCCACCCCCGCTGTCATGAGTGCGCGTGCCTCACTCGAAGTAGCTGGCGCCCTTGAGGTCACCGCCGCGGTAGTCACCGCCGGCTGCGTGGACGCGCTGCGTAATCGAGAGCAGCGCCTGGTGGATGCCGTTGGCGTGCTGGTCCCACTTCGTCGACTTGCGCTGGAAGGCGTCGTACGCCTCGCCGCCCCAGCCTTCGGCCACGTCGAGAACGCCCTTCTTCAGAGCAGTCAGGTCGTCCTCGAGCTGCTTGGCCACGTTGCCGAGCTCCGTTGCCAGCGCGTCCAGGGTGCCGTACTTGACGGACAGGTCCTGGTAGTGCGGTGTGCCGGTCATGTCTTCCTCTTCCTTCGGTTCCGTCAGTAGAGATTCAGTGCCGAGGTGTTCGCGCCGGCGTCAACCTCGATCTTGGAGATCGTCGAGTGGAGCTCGTCCTCAAGCTTGTGCTTGTCGCTCTTGTTGAGGCTGACGCCCTCGAGGAAGTCCTCGAGCATGCGCCCGATGGCTGCCATGTGCTGGTTGATCTCGTGCTGCTTCCCCTTGAACGCGTTGGCTCCGTGCCCCGTCCAGTTGGCCTCGATCATGTCGATCGTGCCCTGGAGCCTGCCGAGCTGCTTCTTGACGGACTCGTACCGGTCGATGACGTTCGCCTGGAGCTTTTGTGCGTGTTCGTCATGAAACTTGCGGCCATCAGCCATTTCGGCACTCCCCTTCGTGAGAGCTGTACTTCTTCTTTTCTGAGCGTCACCGGGTGGTGACGCCCTTCCTGTGAGTCGTCAGGCGCGTCGTCGTGACCGGATGACGGCGAAGGCTGCGCCACCGATCACCAGGAGCGCGGTGACCACGCCTATGGCTACCCAGGGCAGGGAACCATGGGAGGATTTCGAGGCTGCTCCGGTCGCCGAAGACCCGTCGCCCCAGGATGGCTTGGCGGGCGACGACGAGGATGCGGAGCCAGAGGGTGAAGCCCCTGCGCTGCCGGAGGAGTTCTCCTTGGCCAGCGGGTCGACGTTCGCCGGGCCCGGGTTGTAATGGGGGTCCTCCAGCACCATACGGGGGCGGATCAGGCCGTAACCGAGATAGTTGCTGGGCGTGTCCTTGGGCCAGTCCCGGCCGGCCGTGTCGATGAGCGAACGGAGCACCTGGTCGGCGGTCCAGTTGGGGTGAGCGGACCAGACGAGGGCGGCGGAGGCGGAGGCTACGGCGGTGGCGGTACTGGTTCCATTCGCGTGAGCGCAGTATGAACGGAAGGTCGAGTCACACCACGCGGGCACATCGACACCGGGAGCCGCGAGATCGACGTTGCGCCCGTGGGTCGAGAACTTCCCCACCGTACCCGTCTTGTCCGAGGCGGAGACGCCTACGACATAGGGATATGAAACTGGGTAACCGGCGTTGTTCTTCGTCTTTGCGTCGTTACCTTCCGCAGCGAACATCAACTTACCTCTGGAAGCGGCGTACTTGATCGCCGCCGCCTCGTCGTCGTAGCTGATGTCGCTCCCGAACGACATGTTGATGATTTTCGCGTCGCTGTCGGCGATGGCCTTGATCACCGCACTGAGTCGAGGCGCTTTGTTCTCCTCAGGCAGCGACACCTGACCACCGGCGATGCGATAAGGCACGATTTTGGCGCCGGGGGCAAGACCTTTCAGCCCCCCTCCGGCACCCGTACCGGCGATGATTTCAGCCATCGTGGTGCCGTGGCCGTCGGAATCCTTCGTGGCTCCGTAGGCGACTGATTTCGGTACTTCGTCCCCCAGAACCTGCCCTCTGAGGGACGGAGTGGAGGCATTGACGCCCGAGTCGATAACGGCCACCTTGACGCCCGTGCCAGTGCTCACCTTCCACATCTCGTCGGCCTTCATGGCCGACAGGTACCACTGCTGCGACTGGACGTCGTCGGCTGCCGCGCCGGGGGCAAGGCTCACCGACACAGCCATCAGTGCGCCGAGTGCTGCGCATCCGGCGGTCACTCGTCTCCTGCTCGCTGACAACATGCCTCTCGTACGTCCTCGCTTCATCTGCCTACTCGGTCTCCGGCGACTGCTGTCGGCGCGACTTCGTCTTCTCGTCGTCCCGCGCGCTGCCCCGTCGTGCCCCGGAGGCGCGACCGTCCTTGCTGGCCGCCGGCGCCTTGCCCACGGACGTCCCGACCGCACGGGCGGTAGGCATCACATCCCTGCGCGGCGCCTGTCCGGCGCCGCCTGCCTGCTCGGGCACCCCGATCACCCCGCGCTGCCCAGGTCGCTCACCGGTTCGCGGGGTCCGCGACGCAGGCTCACCCCCGATGACCGTGCCGCGCGGCACGTTCGAGCCGTTCACGGACTGCGCGGGCGGTGCGACCGGTTTCCCGCCGACGACACCGCTGGTACGTGCTGCGCCGGTCGGGCCGCCCGTACCACCCATGTGCTCCGAAGGCACGCCTACCGGCCTGGACGTTCCACCGATGACATTGCGGGCGACCGGGGCCTTGCCGACCGGAGCTCTGCCGACGGGTGCCTCACCCAAGGGCGCCCTGCCCACGGGCTCTCTACCCACCGGGGCCTTGCCGACCGGAGCTCTACCGACGGGTGCCTCACCCAAGGGCGCCCTGCCCACGGGCTCTCTACCCACCGGGGCCTTGCCAACCGGCGACACAGGCCCGCGCGGTTCCATCTCGCCAGGCAAGGCAGTCCGTCCCACGGGGCGGGCAGGGCCACGCCCTGTGCCGCCTCCCACTCGGAACGATCCGCCGGCAGGAGGAGCCAGACGCGGCGTGTTCGGCATCGGGCCGCGTGGACCGCCCGTTCCGCCGGGCCCGACGGGCAGCCGCACGGGGCCGACGGGGACTGGTGGAATGGGTCCGCCGCCTCCACCGGGGCCAGGGGCTGTCGGCGGAGTGACAGGTGCTGTCGGCTTCCCTGTGTCCGGCGGGAGAGTCTTTACGCTGTCGATATCGGTCCCCACGTGCTGGGGCGAATCCGTGTGCACATGCCGATCCGGCGCTGTGACAACGTCATGGAGCTTCTTCACCGGTTCGGGAGTCTGTCCCGTATCGGGGCCGGCCGGAGCTGTGAGGGAATGATGCCGCACTGGTTCGCCGCTTCCGGCCCCGGGCGCTCCAGGGGGGGACGTCTGATCCCCACCTCCGTCCCGCCACTCCGTGCGCGCCCGCGGCACCCCCATCTCCGGCATCTTCCCAAACCCAGGCTCCTGATCGGCCCCGGCCTGCAACGACTTTGTGCTCACCGCGTAGTAAGACGCCAACCGGTTCATCTGGTTGATCGCTTCCTGGCGGTGCTTCTCGACCTGCAGGGCCTCCTGGTAGTCCTTGTTGCCGGCGACCTGGGTAACCACGGGGAAGTCGTCGAGGCTCTTGGGGAACAACCGGGTGTCGCGGGGCGGCATGGAATTGCGTACGGAGGTGAGTCCGGTGCCGATCGCGGTGATCTGCGAACCCACGTTCTCCACGTGGTCCGCGAAGGTGTAAACGCTGGAGACGAAGCCGGAGGCCCACGTGTGGAACGCGGTAGCTGCCTCACCGTGCCAGTCGATCCGGCCTATGTGTGCGAACAGTTCGTCGGCGGCGGCAAGGATCGCGTCCCGGGCGTCCCAGAGGGCCTTGCCCACGTCCTCCAGATGCTCTGGATGCGCGAGGTCCACCATGTCCTTCATTTCGTTCAGCTGGTGCTTCTCGAAACTGGTACGCCCTTGGTGGATGCCCCCCGCGTCCGCGTCGTGGATCGCGGCCTTGGCCAGCTCCCGTTCCAACTGGTAGCGATCCGGCTGGCTTTGGTGGCTTCCCATCAGTACCCCGTCTTGGCCTGTTGGTGATCGTTGCGCTTCTGCTGGTCGCTCTTCTGCGCCTCGGCCTGCTCGTCGATCTGCTCGTTGATCTCGGTCCGGATCTCGTGGAAGCGACGCCGGAGGTCGTCCTCCAGCTTGTCGTACCCGATGTCCGCGCCGTGCACGGCGATCTGCATCGCCTCGATCTGCAGCAGCAGGGTCTGGGAGAGTGACCTGATGCGCTCGTGCACGGTGTGGTACTGGCTGTGGAGGTCTGTGGCCTCGGCGAACTCGCCCTTGCCGCAGAGCGAGGCAGGGGTGAGCTTGTGCATCGCCACCTTCTTCGGACTGCCCGGCGAACGCTCGAACGTGTCGAGAAGGTGGTCCACCCGTGATTTGAAGGTCTTCAGTGCATCCAGACCGCGCCTCAGGTCGCTCCCGCCTCCGTCAGGCAACACCTTGCGTCTCCCCCGTTTCTCTCCCCTGCCCGAGGCAAGCGCACTCCCCGGACATTCGTTCTCGCAATGCAGTCACTCTAGTCAATGGGACTGACACCCCCAACTGGCTTGTGTGACAACTCTGCTACTGCCATTGGGCCCTTCACGCATCATTCACGGCTGCGGTCTTGCCCGCGCCGGCCATCGCCTTCCTGCGCGCATCGCGGATCGCCACCGCTGCCCCACCTAGGGCGGCCACCAGTACGACCGCGCCCACGGAGACATAGGTCGCCAGGCGGGCGTTGCGTTCGTCAGCCGTCTCACCGAGTTCCAGCTGGGCCGGGGTCGGAGCCTCGGCCCGGCTGAGGCCCTCATGCGGCACGGGCGTCTCGATCGGGTGGTCGTCCTCTGTGAGGGCCCTGACCGGGTCCACCACACCCCAGCCGACCAGGCGGTCGTGGCCGTCGATGGAGCGTTCTGCCGTCTGCTCGATCTGGGCCACGACCTCCTGGGCCGTCCAGTCGGGGTGCTTGGCCTTGATGAGGGCGGCCACGCCTGCGACGTACGGTGCGGAGAAGCTCGTGCCGTTGTCGGAGCAGTGGCCGCCCTTGGGTACCGTCGAGATCATGTCGACACCTGGGGCGGCGACACCGACCCAGCTGCCGGACTGGGAGAAGGCCGCGCGTTCGTTGTTGCGGTCGGAGGCGGCGACGGCGAGGACTCCTTCGTAGGAGGCGGGGTACGTCGGCTTGACGTTGCCGTCGAGGCCGTCGTTGCCCGCCGAGGCGACCACGACGATCTTGTGGTTCAGGGCCTCGTTGATCGCGTTGTGCAGGTCGTCGCCCGGCGGCAGGGCGTTCGCCGTGTCCTGGGAGATGTTGATGACCTGGGCCTTGACCGCGATCGCGTGCCTGATCGCCTTGGCGAGGCTGGCGGCCGTGCCATGGCCCTCGGCGTCGTTCTGCTTGATCGGGACGATCGTGGCCTCGGGGGCCAGACCGACGAAACCGGTGCCCTTCATGGGGCGGGCAGCGATGATGCCCGCCACGCGCGTGCCGTGGCCGACCGTGTCGGTCGTGCCGTCCTGCTTGCCCACGTCGATCTTCTGACCCTTGTTGTCCTTGGTGGGCAGGTAGTTCGCGCCCGCGGACGCGTCGACAGCATGGGTCAGCTGGGGGTTGGTCGTGTCGACGCCCGTGTCGATCACGGCCACCCGCACGTCCTTGCCCTTGGACTGGCTCCACAGTTCGTCGAGGTTGACGCGCTGCAGGGCCCACGGTGTGCCGGCGTACTTGTGGTTCTTCTTGGAGAACGTGCACTGGTCGGACGCGGAGTCCGCGGCGGCCACCGGGGCCGCCAGCAGCGAGGCGGTGATGGCCAGTGCCGCCGCCAGGGTCGTACGGGTGCGCAGTGTGGACCGCATCGGCGTACCCCTCACGAACCCTGCGGCTGGCGCGCGGCCGCCGTCGACAGGCGCGGGCCCGTCGGCAGGAACTCCGACCAGGCGGCGGGGATGGGGGACGGATTCACGTCGGCGTAGCCGAGGTGGGTCTGCGCCAGCTTGGCCTCGGTCTGAAGTTGCTTGCGCTGCGTGGCGGTGATGCCGATGCCCTTGTCGTCGGTGGCGCTGTCGTCGTTGGACTGCAGGGCGTAGCGCAGGCCGGTGTCGGTGACCAGGAAGACCGGGCCGTCCTTGGTCGCGGTGCCCTGGAACTGGCGGTAGAGCTGGCCGGAGCCGGCGGTGACGTACGCGCTGGAGGAACCGGTGGGCAGGACCGCCGGGAAGTCCTCGCCCGCCCAGGTGGTCAGGGTGGTGCCGCCGTGGTCGGGGTCGACGTGGTTGAGGACGTTGCACACCGTGTTGCGGCTGCCGTCGGCCGTGGAGGCGTCGTTGACCGCGGTGGGTTCCTCGGTCGGCCAGTTGTACTGGGAGGCGAACGGCTTGCCTCGGCTGATGGCGCCCGCGCTGACCTCCTTGGGGTGCCCGGCCTGCCCGAGCTTCACGAGGTCCTTCTTGACCAGGAGCAACTGGGCGACGAAGCGGGAGACGGGGGCGACCCGGCCGGGCAGGACCACGAAGTACTGCTCCTGGCGGTTGACCAGTGCCCTGAGGACCATGCCGACGCGGTTTGCGTCGCCCAACTGCCCGGGGGCGTTCGCCTGGGCGCCCGGGACGCCCTCGATCGACGGGAACGTGATCGGGTCGCCCTGGTGCAGGGTGTCGATCCACGATCTGGTCACCTGCTGGGGCTTGCGGTCCGCGCCGACGAGGGTCTGCAGCAGGAGGTTGTTGGAGGCGTCCACCGGATACGCCGTACCCCGCGCGTCGACCACGTACTGCTTGCCGCTGCGGGTGGCGACGTAGAGGAGTTCGCCGCCGTGCAGCTTCTGCCCGGCACCCTCGGTCTTGTCCTGGTCGCGCTTGGCCAGGACGAACGCGGCTTTCTGGACGGAGCTGCCGCTGCCGCTCGGCCGCTCGCACACGGCCCATGTCTTGTCCTCGCCCGCCTCCTGGGTGGAGGGCAGCCGGTCCGGGGCGTAGGGGATGCCAATGGTGACGCCGTGCGGGATCTTGCCGTTGTCGAGGATCGACTCGTCCACGGTGACGACGTCGACGTCGCTCTGGCTGCTGAGGACGAGCTTGGCGGACGCCATGTTGAGGACCGGGTGGAGCTGGACCCTGCCCTTCGTCTTCAGTACGACGTACCGAGTGGTGGACTTGCTGGCGATGATCACCTTTTGCCCGGGTGTATCCCAGCCCTGCGGAGCCGTCGGCTTGAACATGCCCCAGGCGCCGAAGGCGGCGAGGACGACGACACCGACGACGGCGCCGGGCAGAATGGCGCGCAGCGGCCGGGGCGCCCCCTCGTCGGAGGCATCGGGTGACGACTGCACGAACGACGCGAGCATGCGGCGCTTCGCGAAGGTGTAGGCGTTGAGTTGGTCCCGCCGAGATGCCATCTGTGCCTGTTTCTCCCCGTGTCTCAGGCGGAGCGCGCCCGGGACAACGCTCCCCCGCCGTCCGTTGTCGGACCCGGCCCCTACTATGCCTGTTACGGAGCCGGTCTCGTGGAGCGGGTAGGGTACCTGGGCCCTCAAGGGCCTTGTTCAGTGGCCTGGTTCCAGCGAGTTATGAGCAAATCGGGGGGATGTCGTGATGGCTTCCGGAACGCGGACGCGAGCGCGCGGCCGATCGGCGGCACGAGGCCGCGCAGCCGGGTCCGCGGCGCCGGCGCGCGGGTCGTCCGGTCAGCGCGGCGCTGCGTCGCAGCCGGTCACGCTCGGCCTCAGGCCGCGGCCGGGCCAGCCCGGTTCGTTCCGTTTGCAACGGCTCGTGCTGGTGGAGCTGGCTGCCGCCGTGCTGGTCGTCGGCCTCGCCATCGGCATGGTGGCCCTGGTACCGGCCGCGGTCGTGGCCGTGGTACTGGTCCTACTCGCCTTCGTACGGCGGCGGGGCCGGTCTTTGCCCGAGTGGCTGGCCACCGCGCGCGCGTTGCGGGCTCGCCAGAAGCGCGCGGCGACCACCCCGATACCGCCTGGCACGGAGCCCGGGCTGGTCCCCGCCGTGGAGTGTGACCCCGCCCTGCGGACATACTCCTACGGCCCGCGGGACCGGCGGCCGGTCGGTATCGTCGGGGACGGCACCTTCGTCACGGCAGTGCTCCAGGTCGAGGCCGACGCCACCGCGCTGCGGGCCGAGCGGAGCCGGCAGCCGCTGCCGGTCGCACTGGTGCGGGACGCTCTGGAGGTGGACGGGATCCGGCTGGAGTCCGCCCAGATCGTGCTGCACACCCAGCCGGCCCCCGCGCTGCACCTGCCCCAGCAGTCCGTCGCCGTCGCCAACTACGTTCCGCTGCAGGAGCAGACGGGAGCCCCGGCCGTTCGCATCACCTGGATCGCGCTGAAGCTCGACCCCGAGCTGTGCGCGGAGGCCGTGGCCGCGCGCGGCGGTGGGCTCCTCGGTGCGCAGAAGTGTGTCGCCCGGACCGCGGACCACCTGGCGAGCCGGCTGACCGGCGCCGGGTTCCGCGCGCGGGTCCTCGACGAAGAGGAGCTGATCGCCGCGCTCGCCACCTCAGCCTGCGCCAACCCGCTGGTCACCGCCGAGGCCGGACGTAGCGAAACCAGGGAGCGGCGCACGGAGGAGTCCGGGCGCAGCTGGCGCTGCGACAACCGGCGGCACACGACGTACTGGGTCAGGCGCTGGCCCCAACTGACCGGTGGCCGGAGCGAGTCGCTGCCGCAGTTCGTCGCCCGGGTCACGGCGATACCAGCCCTGGCGACCACGTTCAGCCTCACCCTCGCGCACGGCGAGCGGCAGGAGGTGTCCCTGTCCGCGCATCTGCGGGTGACGGGGCGCAGTGACGACGAACTCGTGGCGGCGCGGCGCGCGCTGGAGGGTGCCGCCCGCCAGGCTGGGGCCGGTCTGTCCCGCCTCGACCGTGAGCAACTGCCCGGCATGCTGGCCACGCTGCCCCTCGGAGGTGCGCGATGACGACGAGTCCGACGACGTCCGCGATGCCGGGCACGGATGCGCCGGGGGTGTCCGGTCCGCGCCGGATGGGCGAGTTGCTGCGGCACGGACTGGGCCTGCTCGGGCCCCGGCACGGCCGGCACGGACTACCCGTGCAGCACTTGGACGCGCTCGCTCTGCCCATTGGAGACGACGGCGTGGTGGCCGGCGTCGACGCCGAGGGACAGCCGGCCGTGCTGGGCATCAACCGACCGACGCCCTACGACGTCGTGCTGATCGGCGGCCTGTGGACCGCGCAGGTGCTGGCGCTGCGCTCGGCGGCCACGGGTGCCCGGGTCGCGGTGGAGACCGGTCGGCCACAGGCCTGGATGCAGATGGTGCACGCCATGGGCGGCGGGCAGAACGGGCTGGCCGTGTACGACGTCGGTCGCGTGCCGCCGCAGGGTGCCTCGGCCGGTACGCCCGTGCTGGTGGTACGGGACTGCGGTATGCGGCCGCCGCGCGGACGCGTGGTGTCCGGGCCCTGGCAGTCGGTGCTGACCCTGCTGCCGTATCTCAGCCCGGTCGCGCCCCGGCTGCTGCGACAGGCGCGGCTTGCCGGTATCCAGCGGGTCTCACCGGACGAGGCCGCCGAGTTGGGGCGCACCATGGGGCTGACCCGCACCGAGGTGGAGTCACTTCCGGCGCTGCCCGACGGTGTCACCCTGTGGTGCACGGATCGTGACCGACAGTACGTGCTGACCCAACCGACCGATGCCGAGGTCGGATTGCTGGGCACCCCGCGCCGGATGGACTGAACAGCCCCTGCGGTCCGTTTTGTTCACCTCTCCGCGTTCCCTGTTCGCCACAAATCTTCCGTTTACTCACCTATTCCCCCGACAAGCCACGAGGTCGCTGAGGCAGTTCGGGGCGGTCCGTGACCCGGCGGGCACCTGCTCAGAGGTGGGCGGCCCTGCCGAGGTACTGCTCGTGGTGATTAGGCTGGGAGCGGGCGCGATGACACGACCCGTGGACCGGGCGTCGGTGTCCCAGGGGGAGGACCGCCGGATCGGACTGCCCCGAACGACTACGGACGACTCGGAACGACACGACTTGGTCGCCCCGGCACGGCATGAGGGTGCTCGACCACACCAGGAGGAACTGTGAACAGCGATCGGGACGGGATCCGCGGGGGCTGGGACACACCCGACGACGACCAGACCGACGCGGAGTCCGCCATCGAGATGACGGGCGAGTTCACCATCGACTACGCCCCGCCCGCCTGGTACACGCAGAACGCGTCGGGTCCGTCCGATGCGCCTTCGTCAACCCCGGTGCCGCCTCCGCCTCCGCACGCCGCACCCATGCCGCCCGTCGGGAATCCCGTGCCGATGCAGAAGCTGCCGGACGAGTTCGAGCTGCAGCAGGCGCAGCCCGTCCAGCAGGCGCAGCCGGTCCAGCAGGCGCAGCCCGTCCAGCAGGTGCAGCCGGAGGCCGTGGCGTCGGCCGGGGCGGTCGAGCCGGAGACGGGCAACGGGGACCTGGAGAGCGGGGCCACCATGCGGTTCTCCGCCGTGGCCCTGAAGCGCGAGGTGGCCGAGATCGCCGAGCGTGCGGCGGCAGCCGCCAAGGAGGCCGGGTCCGGCGACGAGGGCTCCGCCGAGGTTGCGGGTACGGCTGAGGGCGACGGGGCGGCCACGCCGTCCGCCGGTGCCGAGGGCGTTGTGTCCGAGGAGTCCGCGCCGGATGCCGCGGCAGCACAGCAGGGCTCCGCGGAGCCTGCGGGCGCGGAGTCCGGAGACAGGGTCGCCGGGGAGGACCGCTCCGGGGCCGATGCCGCTGTCTCCGACGGATCCGGGGACGCCGTGCAGCCTGCGACCTCCGACGCCGATGGGGCTGAGGAGCGGGGCGACGGCGGGGCCGAGAGCAAGGTCCAGGCCGAGGGCGACACCGGTGCCGCGGCCGGCGACGCTGCCGGTGCTCGGGCAGGTTCCGCCCCCGACACCAAGGCCGATGGCATTCAGGCCGACGACACCACGTTCGATGAGGCCGAGTCCGCCGACACCGCGGAACCCACGGACGTCATACCGGCGGACGCCACCGTCCAGGACGGCAGCGTCCAGGACGACACGTCCCAGCCGGGCACGCCGGAGAGCGGCGCCCAGCCGCAGGGCAGCCAGCCCCACGGCACCCTGCAGCCCGGCGCGCCCCAGGCCGCCGTACCGCCCGCGCCGCAAGACGCCCCGCCCGCCTGGACGCCTCCGCCCGCGCCGCAGAACGGGGTACCCCCGCTGCCGCCCTCCTACCAGCCCGCGGCGCCCGTTCCGGCGGCCCAGTGGCCCGTGCAGCAGCCCGCGCCGCAGCAGCCCGGTCCGATGCCGGGGCAGCCGCAGCCGGCGCCCGCGCAGGGGCCCGGCGGTGTGCCCGGACAGCAGCCGCCGTTCCAGCCCCAGGCCCCGCAGCCCGCCCCCGCCGCCTGGAACCAACCGGGTCAGCCGGGTCAGCCGGGTCAGGGCCAGCCAGGTCAGCCGGGTCGAGGCGACCAGGTCGGCGCGCCTGCGGCGGTGCCGCAGCCGGGGCAGCCGACGGCGGGACCGGGACCGCAGCCGGCCCCGGCGGGACCCCCCGCGCCGAGCGGCTACGGCTTCCCGCAGCCCGGCGCCCCCAACGCCCAGCCACAGGCGCAACCCCAGCCGCAGCCGGGTGGTTATGGGTTCCCGCAGCCGCCGGCGCCGCAGGTGAACCCGAACGCGCCCGTCCCGCCGAGCGGTTACGGCTTTCCGCAGCCTGGCACACCCAACGCCCAGCCGCAGGCGCAACCCCAGCCGCAGCCGGGTGGTCACGGATTCCCCCCGCCCCCGGAGAACCCGCACGGGCCCCAGGGGCCGCAGAACCCGCAGGCGCCGGTCGATCCGCGGTCCGGTGCCGCGTGGCCGCAGCCGGTTCAGCACGACCAGCGGCAGCCGACCAACCCGGGTGCGGCTCCGCTCGGTTACACCGCCGCCGTGGAGCTGTCCTCGGACCGACTGCTCAACAACAAGAGGCAGAAGGCGAAGAGCGGGCGGCCCGCTGCGGCAGGCGGCCGGTTCAAGATCGGCGGCAAGAAGGAGGAGGCCGAGCGGCAGCGCAAGCTGGAGCTGATCCGCACGCCGGTGCTCTCCTGCTACCGCATCGCGGTCATCAGCCTCAAGGGTGGTGTCGGAAAGACCACGACCACCACGGCCCTCGGCTCGACCCTCGCCACCGAGCGGCAGGACAAGATCCTCGCCATCGACGCCAACCCGGACGCCGGTACGCTCGGGCGGCGTGTGCGCCGGGAGACCGGGGCGACCATCCGTGACCTCGTCCAGGCGATCCCGTATCTGAACTCGTACATGGACATCCGGCGGTTCACCTCGCAGGCGCCCTCCGGGCTGGAGATCATCGCCAACGACGTGGACCCGGCCGTCTCGACGGCGTTCAACGACGAGGACTACCGGCGCGCGATCGACGTGCTCGGCCGGCAGTACCCGGTCATCCTGACCGACTCGGGTACCGGTCTGCTGTACAGCGCCATGCGCGGGGTGCTCGACCTCGCCGACCAGCTCATCATCATCTCCACGCCGTCCGTGGACGGTGCGAGCAGCGCCAGTACGACGCTGGACTGGCTGTCCGCGCACGGGTACGCGGACCTGGTCTCGCGGTCCCTCACCGTGATCTCCGGGGTCCGCGAGACCGGCAAGATGATCAAGGTCGAGGACATCGTGTCGCACTTCGAGACGCGGACCCGCGGGGTCGTGGTCGTGCCCTTCGACGAGCATCTGGCCGCCGGTGCCGAGGTCGACCTCGACATGATGCGGCCGCGGACGCGCGAGGCGTACTTCAACCTCGCCGCGCTGATCGCCGAGGACTTCGTACGGCACCAGCAGTCGCACGGGCTGTGGACCAGCGACGGCAACCCACCCCCGGTGGCCGCCCCGCCCATGCCGGGCCAGTCCATGCCGGGCCAGCCCTACCCGCAGGCACCGGGCCAGGAACTGTACACCGGGCCGCCGCAGCCCTATCCGCCCCAGCAGGGGCAGCCGCCGTACCCGCAGGCACCGGGCCAGCAGCCCTACCCGCAGGCGGCCCCGGGCCAGCAGCCGTACCCGCCGCAGCAGGGCCAGCCGCCGCAGCACCAGGGTCAGCCGTACGGCTACCCCCAGCCGCCGCAGGGGCAGCAGCCGCCGCAGCCCGGCTACCCGCAGCAGTAGGTAAGCAAAGGGCGGCCGGTGCTCATCGCACCGGCCGCCCTGTCGCTTCTCAGCACCGCCGAAGGCCTACCCCTCCGCCGCCACGATCTCCCGGCACCGCTTCACATCCGCGGCCATCTGCTCCAGCAGGGCCTCCAGCGAGTCGAACTTCGCCTGGCCGCGCACATAGACGAGGAAGTCGACGGCGACGTGCAGCCCGTACAGGTCGAGGCCGACGCGGTCGATGGCGTACGCCTCCACCGTGCGCTCGGTGCCGTCGAACTGCGGATTCGTGCCCACGGAGATCGCGGCCGGCATGGCCTCGCCCTGGACGTGCAGATAGCCGGCGTACACGCCGTCCGCCGGGATGGCGGTGTGCGGGAGCGTCTCGACGTTGGCCGTCGGAAAGCCCAGTTCACGGCCGCGCTGGGCGCCGCGCACGACCACGCCCTCCACGCGGTGCGGGCGGCCCAGGATCTCGCGGGCGCCCTCGACGTCGCCCTCGGCGACCAGGCGACGGGTCAGGGTGGAGGAGAACGGCTGTCCGCCGCCCGCCTCGCCGGTGACGTACAGGTCGACGACCTCGACCTCGAAGTCGTAGGTCTTGCCCTGCTCGGCGAGGAACTCCACGTTGCCGGCGGCCTTGTGGCCGAAGCGGAAGCTCGGGCCCTCCACGACCGCCTTCGCGTGCAGCTTGTCCACCAGGACCTTCACGACGAACTCAGCGGGCGAGAGCTTCGAGAACTCGGTGGTGAAGGGGAGGATGAGGACCGCGTCCACGCCCAGGTCCGCCATCAGCTCGGCGCGGCGGTGGTGCGGGGCGAGCAGCGGCGGGTGGCTGCCGGGGCGGACGACCTCGCTGGGATGCGGGTCGAAGGTGACCACGACGGCCGGGACGCCCAGCTCGCGGGCACGGTCGACGGCGTGCTTGATGATCAGCTGGTGGCCGCGGTGGACGCCGTCGTAGGAACCGATGGTGACGACGCTGCGCCCCCAGTCCTGGGGGATGTCCTCCAAGCCACGCCAGCGCTGCACTGTGACCGCTCCTCGAACCCGTGTCCGTGTCTGTCCTGACCTCTTGTGCAGGTCTAAGGGTGCCATGCCGGGTGCTCCGGGCCCGCATCGGTACCGGGGCTGTGACCCGGCGCACGTTCACCGCTCCCCCGGGGCGGCTCACGCCGGTACGCGCAGGCCCGCCAGGTTCTCGAGCATGCGGCGGGTGCTGGGGCCCACCACCGCGGCCCACTCCTCCGGGGCGGCGGCCAGCCAGCTGGCCATCCGGGCGGCGAAACCGGGCACGTGCCGGCCCAGGTCGACCAGGCCGCGGTCGAAGTGGGTGGCACCCTCGGGGGTACGGACGAGGAGCAAGCCGGTGCGGTGGACGAGCCCGCGGGCCTCCTCCTCCCAGTTCTCCCACTCCTCCCACTCCTCCCGGTCATCCCGGGCCTCCTCCTCCCGGTCCTCCCGGTCCTCCCGATCGCCATCGGCGTCGCCGTCGCCTTCTCCACGGCCATCTCCCCCGCCGTAGCCGTACTCGGCCGCCGCGTGCAGGACGGCGTCCAGGACGGAGGCGGCCTGTTCCCGGGCGAGCAGGAACTCCAGCAGCTCGCGGCGCAGGGGGCGGGAGTCGGCGGTGCCGGGAGCGGCCAGGACGGAGGCGAGGGCGGCGCGCAGCTGTTCGGGGGCGTCGTCGAGCAGGCCGGTGACCAGCGGCAGCAGGACCGGGCGGGTGGTGGGGCCCTGGGCGAGGCGGCGGTCGACATGGGCGGCGACGTGTCCGGCGGTGGCCGGGTGCAGTCGTACCGCCTCCCGGATCAGGGCCGCGACGCGGCGGGCGAGTGCCGGGGTCGTGACGTCGGTCAGGGTGCCCAGCGCCTCTCGCGCGTGGGGGCCGCGCAGCCGGGCGCGGAAGGCCTCCAGGACGGGTTCGGGGTGGGTGGTCAGTGCGGGGGCCAGGGCGCCCGGCGGGAACTGCGGGTCGCCGTCGGCGAAGTGCCGCAGGGCCTCGGCGAGATGGCGGCCGCGGGTCTGCGGGTCACCCACCAGCAGGGCGAGGGCGCCGCCGTGCAGGGTGCAGTCGGCGGGGCGGGCGAGCAGGGCGAGGGCGGCGTAGCGCAGCAGCTCGCGGTCGGCCGCCGAGCGGACGTGCGGGGCCGCCCGCAGCCCGAAGGCCACGGCCGCGACCCGGCGGGCGGGGCGCTCGTCGTGCGCCCAGCGGTCCACGGCCCGGCACACGGCCGACGGCTCGTCCTCGGCGAGGGTGGTGAGCAGTTCGTCGGCGCGTCGGTGCGCGCTGGCCACCAGGATCTCGGTGAGGTCGTCCAGCGCGCCGTGCCGGTGGGTGTGCAGCAGTGCCTGTGCGGCGGTCGCGACGGTGGCGTGCGGGGTCGCGGGCAGCGGCCGTTCGTCGTCGAACCAGCGCGTCAGCCGCGGCTGTACGACGGCGGGGGCGGCGGCGAGCAGCCGGGCGACGGCGTCCAGGTAACGCTCGCCGGCCTCCGGGGGCGCCTGGTCGGCCAGCACGAGCCGGCGCAGCAGGTCGAGTCGCTCGGTGTCGCAGACCGGCAGCTCGGTCCAGAAGACGGGACCGAACTCGGCCGGTACGGGCCGCTGGGCGCGGCGCCAGTCGACGATGCGGTCGGCGAGCAGCCGCAGCACCTCGGTGTACGGGGTCGCGTCCGGGACCTGGAGCAGGGTGCGGGCGAGCAGCCGGGCGGCCCACCAGGAGCCGGGGTCGCGATCCAGGGCGTCCGTCAAGTCCCGCAGTCGGGACGCGAGTTGGTGTTCGCCGTACTGCCGGGCGAGGAGCAGCAGGGCTTGGACGACGGGGCCGATCCGGTGGTGCGGCACCGGCACGGGAGCGGTTTCGTGGTCGGCGCGGGGACGGTGGACCAGGGCGCGCAGGGCCTCGTCGAGGTCGAGGTGCAGGCCCTGGATCCAGTCGGCCAGCTCCTCGTGCGCGAAGCGGTAGCCGCGGCCGGCCGGGACGAGGAGGCCCTCGGTGAGGACGGCGGACGCCCAGCCGTTGCCCCCGCCGAGCCGGGCCGGGGCCGGGCCCCAGGGGAACACCGCTTCGAAGGACTCCCGGTCCAGCTCGCCCTGGCCGGGCCCGAGGCTGCGCCGGGCGGCCTCGTGCACCTGCCCGGCGACGCGTGCGGCGAGCCGGCGTACGGCCGTGCCGCGCAGGCCGCTCCCGGCGGCGAGCCGGGCCGCGATCCGCAGGCACACCAGGTCCAGATGGGCGGCGAACACCTCGTGCCGGTCGACCGGCCCCGTGACCGGCATGTCCG
This sequence comes from Streptomyces sp. NPDC007205, assembly GCF_040634095.1. NCBI lineage: Bacteria > Bacillati > Actinomycetota > Actinomycetes > Kitasatosporales > Streptomycetaceae > Streptomyces > Streptomyces sp. NPDC007205. The sequence goes on along the minus strand of NZ_JBEYEW010000022.1, from coordinate 85,910 downwards.
GCACGGCGGCGCGGACCTCGGCCAACAGACGGAGGGTCAGCGGATGCCGGGCCTCGCGGTCGGCGAGGACCCCGTCCGGGATCCAGTAGCGGGCCCGGGCGAGACGCGCCTCGTCCTCGGTGAGGTCGGGGAGGTGCAGGTGGGGCGGGAGGGGAGGAGCCGGTTCGGTGGGGATGTGTGTGGCCTCCGGCACGGTGGGCCCGGAGGTGGTGGGGGGCGTGGCCTGCACGGTCGTGATGGCGGTGGCGGTGCCGACGGCGGACATGGCAGCGGTGCCGGTGCCGGTACCAGCGGCGGTGCCGGTGCCAGCGGTGGGCACGGCGGCGGTGGGCACGGCGGCGGTGGGCGCGAAGACGGGGCTCGGCGTGGAGGCGGGGGCGGCCGGAGTTACGGGACCCGCAGGCGCCGCGGCGACCCATGAAGCGTCCGGAGGAGCGAGGGGTGCCGGACCGGCCTGGGCGGCTGACGCCCCGAAAGCGGCGGCACCGGCCGAAGCGGGCCGAGGCGTGGCACCGGCCGAAGCGGGCGGAGGCGTGGGAGTCGCCGAAGCGGGCGGAGGCGTGGGAGTCGCCGAAGCGGGCGGAGGCGTGGGAGTCGCCGAAGCGGGCGGAGGCGTGGGAGTCGCGGAAGCCGGCGAAGTGACCGGCGTTGCGGGAGCGGTGGGAGGCGCCGGAGCGGCCGGGGCTGTGGCGGGGCCCGGGGAGGGCGGGGTGTAGAGCAGGTCGGTGGGGAATTCCGCCCCCGCGCGCTCCCAGTACTCCTCCCGGCAGGCCACCACCAGCCGTGCCCCGGTCTCGCGCAGCCAGGCGGCCGTTCCCCTGGTCCACTCGGGCAGCCGGTGGGCGACGACGGGGGGCATCTCCTCGGGACCGTCGAGGAGGAGCAGCAGCGGGCGGCCGGCCCGTGCGGCGAGGCGGGCCAGGCGTTCCGGGCCGAGGTCACCCAGGTCGGCGGGGTGGACGGCTCGGGCGGCGGCGACGATCCGTGCGGCCCGATCCAGGGTGCGGCGGGCCGCGGCGGCCACGGAGTCGTCGGCGTCCTCCAGGTCGGCGCCGCGCAGCCACAGCGTCGGGGCCGCCCGCTCGCCGTGGGCCCGCCGCGCGACAAGGGCGGCGAGTTCCGTCGTACGGCCGCTGCCCGGGGCGCCGACGAGCCCGAGCACCGTGCGATCGCCCTCCGTGAAGGCCGTCAACTCACGTACGACATCGCCTCGTTCGACCGGCCCCACGGCACCCGCGAGGAAGCCCGGGGGGCTGTCCTGGCCGGCCGAGGTGGCGGTCAGCTGCAGGATGCCGGCCAGGTTGAGGTCGGCGCCGTAGGCGGGCACGGTGGCCGCGTTGCGGGCGAGCAGCTCCGCGAGGGGACCGTCGGCGGGCCGAAGCGGCACCGCGAAGCCCGTGTCCCGCTGTGCGGAGTGCAGGGCTGTGCCGAGAACGCCGAGCACCGCGCCGGTGCCCGCGTCGAGCACCGGTCCCCCGGCCGCCCCGCCGCCCAGCCGCAGTGCGTCCTGGCCGGCGGTGCCGATGGCCAGCTCCAGTGCCTCCTGGACGAGGTGGAAGCGGTCGGTGGCGGTGTACGTCACCTCGGTGGCGGCCAGCACCCGTGCCTCCCGCCAGCAGCCCGCCGGGAGCCGTACGTACGTTCCGGCGTCGACACGTTCCCGCACGGTCAGCGGCAGCGGGTCCAGGCCCACGCCTTCGGTGCGGATCAGGGCCAGGTCGAGGGCGGGCAGGGAGGTGACGGCGTCCGCGGCCACCACACAGGTGCGGTCGTCCGCGGTGCGGAGGACGAGCTGGGGCAGACCGTCGACGGTCTCGTGGCTGGTGAGCAGCGTCCCCTGGTGATCGGCGAGAAAGCCGACGCCCCGGGGGCGTCCGGCGAGATCGCGGATCTGGACCAGGGCGGGGTAGGGGCCGGGGCCGACACCGTCGGCGACACCGTCGCCGGGCGTCCGGGTGGCGTCGGGGACTGTTCCATTGGTGTCGCCGACGCTGCCGATGCCACAGGTACCCGTGGTGTACCGGGTGCCGGCAGGGTTGCCGGTGTAGCAGCTTCCGGCGGTGCCCGTCGTGTACCGGGTGGCGCTTTCGCCCCGCCTGTCAGCCCTGCTGTCCCTGCGGTTCCCGCCGCCCCCGCCGTCCCCGTCGTGCCCCCGGTCCCGATACTCCCGTCGAGCGCCGTACGCCGGTTCTCCCGTGCCGTCCGCCGCAGCCCCGCGACCGCTTCCGGTGCGCGGGCCCCGTCCCGCCATGCCGTACCTCCCCGCCCGTACCCGCGTGCCCTGTTTCCCGACGGTAGGCACGCCGTGATCGACGGGACAGATCGCTTGGCGAAAGCGCCCCCTTCCGCTCCCCCGATTCACTCCGAGCGCCTGCCCGGACGGGTGAATAGGCGGAAGCCGTTGGATAACCCTAGAGGTGGGGGAACCGAGGGGGGACCGTGGAGCGGCGGCAGGGGCTCACCCCGTGGCCCGGCCGCCGTTCCACGGGCGACGCCCGTGGCGGGGTGTCTCAGCCGAAGACGGCCAGGCTCTTGGCCTTGCCCTTCTGCTGCTCGACGAGCGCGAGAAAACGGCCCTCGGGGCCGAACACGGCGACGGGACCGGCGCCCGCGTACTCGTCGGGCATCTCCAGCCGGACGCCGTTCAGCAGCAGCCCGGCGCGCCGGGTGTCCACCTGCCAGCGCGGAAACGCGGCCTCGGCGGCCTGTGCGATCGGCATCACGGTCAGCTCCTGCTGGAGCTGGTCCAGCGTCTTCGCCGTATCGATCCTGTACGGTCCGACGCGCGTCCGGCGCAGCGCGGTGAGGTGGCCGCCGACGCCCAGGTCGGCGCCCAGGTCACGGGCCAGGGCGCGGATGTAGGTGCCCGAGGAGCAGACCACGGAGACGACCAGGTCGAGCACCGCGGTGCCGTCGTCGGCGACGGCGTCCCGGACGTCGTACACCGTGAAGGAGGAGACCGTCACCGGCCGCGCGGGGATCTCGAAGTCCTCGCCCTCGCGGGCCCGCTTGTACGACCGTACGCCGTCGATCTTGATGGCGCTGACCTTGGACGGGACCTGCATGATGTCGCCGGTCAGCTTGGCGATGCCGGCGTCGATGGCGTCCCGGGTGACCTTCGCGGCGTCGGTGGACGAGGTGATCTCGCCCTCGGCGTCGTCGGTGATCGTGTTCTGGCCCAGGCGGATGGTGCCCAGGTACTCCTTCTCGGTCAGCGCGAGGTGCCCGAGGAGCTTGGTGGCCCGCTCGACGCCGAGGACCAGGACGCCGGTCGCCATCGGGTCGAGGGTGCCGGCGTGGCCGACGCGGCGGGTCCTGGCGATCCCGCGCATCTTGGCGACCACGTCGTGCGAAGTGAAGCCCGACGGCTTGTCGACGATGACGAGGCCGTCGGGCGGGGTGGGCTTGCTGGTCATTCGGCGGTGTCGTCCGTCTCGTCGTCTTCCGCGCCCGGTTTCCGGTAGGGGTCCGCTTCACCGGCGTACGTGGCGCCCGCGGACACCTCGCGCACCTTCTCGTCGGACTGCCGTGCCTTGTCGAGGAGGTCCTCGATGGTCCGGGCGGTGTCCGGAAGGGCGTCCGCGACGAAGGTGAGGGTCGGCGTGAACTTGACGCCCGCGGCCGCCCCGACCGCCGAACGGAGCACGCCCTTGGCGCTCTCCAGGCCGGCAGCCGCGGCCTTCCGCTCCTCGTCGTCGCCGTAGACCGTGTAGAAGACGGTCGCCTCCCGCAGGTCACCGGTGACCCGGGTGTCCGTGATGGTGACGTGTGAGCCGAGCCGCGGGTCCTTGATCCCGCGCTGCAGCTTCTGGGCCACCACCTCCCGGATGAGGTCCGCCAGCCTTTTAGCCCGCGCGTTGTCGGCCACTGGTCCGTCTCCCGTTCTTTCTTCTTCTTGCGTTCTGTCGATCAGTCGTCGTCGCCGTGGAAGCGCCGTCGTACGGACAGCAGCTCCACCTCGGGGCGGCCGGCGACCAGCCGTTCGCACCGGTCCAGTACGTCGGTGAGGTGCGCCGCGTCGCCGGAGACCATGGCGAGGCCGATGATCGCTCGCCGGTGGAGGTCCATGTGGTCCACCTCGGCCGCGCTCACGGCGTATTTCCGCTGGAGTTCGGCGACGATCGGGCGGACGACGGAGCGCTTCTCCTTCAGCGAGTGGACATCGCCGAGGAGGAGGTCGAAGGACAGAGTCCCCACGTACATGTGTGTAACCGGTTCACCCGCCGGTACGGGATCGATGGCCCCGGAGCCGTGTGGACCGGGGACACCAAGAAGGTTACGCGAACCCGTGGGACGGCTCGACGGGGTTTTGTGTGTACCCCCGCTGCCCGGCCCCGGGAACGGCGCGCTGGCCGGCAGGACCGAAGTCCTGCCGGCCAGCTTCAGATACCGTCGGCCGTTACGCCCGCGGCTTCTCCCGCATCTCGTACGTCGCGATGACGTCGTCCACCTTGATGTCGTTGAAGTTACCGAGGTTGATACCGCCCTCGTAGCCTTCGCGGATCTCGGTGACGTCGTCCTTGAAGCGACGCAGACCCTCGATGTTGAGGTTCTCTGCGATGACCTTGCCGTCGCGGACGAGGCGTGCCTTGGTGTTGCGCTTGACCTCGCCCGAGCGGATGAGGACACCGGCGATGTTGCCCAGCTTGGACGACTTGAAGACCTCGCGGATCTCCGCCGTACCGAGCTCGACCTCCTCGAACTCCGGCTTGAGCATGCCCTTGAGGGCCGCCTCGATCTCCTCGATCGCCTGGTAGATGACCGAGTAGTACCGGACGTCCACACCCTCGCGCTCGGCCATCTGCGCCGCGCGGCCTGCCGCACGGACGTTGAAGCCGATCACGATGGCGTCGGAGCCCATCGCCAGGTCGATGTCGGACTCCGTGACCGCACCGACACCGCGGTGCAGGACGCGGATGTCGACCTCTTCGCCGACGTCCAGCTGGAGCAGGGAGGACTCGAGGGCCTCGACGGAACCAGAAGCGTCACCCTTGATGATCAGGTTCAGCTGCTGGACCTCGCCGGCCTTGAGCACCTTGTCCAGGTCCTCCAGGGACACGCGGCGCGTGCGCTTGGCGAAGGCCGCGTTGCGCTCACGGGCGGCACGCTTCTCGGCGATCTGACGGGCCGTACGGTCCTCGTCGACCACCAGGAAGTTGTCACCCGCACCCGGGACGTTGGTCAGGCCCAGGACCTGGACCGGCGTCGACGGGCCGGCCTCGGCGACGTTGTTGCCGTTGTCGTCGAGCATGGCGCGGACGCGGCCGTAGGCGTCGCCCACCACCATCGTGTCGCCGACCCGCAGCGTGCCTCGCTGGACGAGGACCGTCGCCACGGCACCACGGCCGCGGTCGAGGCGGGACTCGATCGAGATGCCCTGCGCGTCCTGGGCCGGGTTGGCCCGCAGGTCGAGCGAGGCGTCGGCCGTGAGGATCACGGCCTCCAGCAGCGAGTCGATGTGCAGACCCTGCTTGGCGGAGATGTCGACGAACATGGTGTCGCCGCCGTACTCCTCGGCCACCAGGCCGTACTCGGTCAGCTGACCGCGCACCTTGGTCGGGTCGGCACCCTCGACGTCGATCTTGTTGACCGCGACCACGATCGGCACGTCGGCCGCCTTGGCGTGGTTGAGCGCCTCGACCGTCTGCGGCATGACGCCGTCGTTGGCCGCGACGACCAGGATCGCGATGTCGGTCGACTTCGCACCACGGGCACGCATGGCGGTGAACGCCTCGTGACCCGGGGTGTCGATGAAGGTGATCTTGCGCTCTTCGTCGTTGACCTCGGTCGCGACCTGGTAGGCACCGATGTGCTGGGTGATGCCACCGGCCTCGCCCGCGATGACGTTCGTCTTGCGGATCGCGTCGAGCAGTCGGGTCTTACCGTGGTCGACGTGACCCATGACGGTCACCACCGGCGGACGGACGACCAGGTCCTCCTCGGAGCCCTCGTCCTCGCCGAACTCGATGTCGAAGGACTCGAGGAGCTCGCGGTCCTCCTCCTCCGGGCTGACGATCTGAACGTTGTAGTTCATCTCGTCCGCGAGGAGCTGCAGGGTCTCGTCGGAGACGGACTGCGTCGCGGTGACCATCTCGCCGAGGTTCATCATGACCGCGACGAGCGACGCCGGGTTGGCGTTGATCTTCTCCGCGAAGTCGGTGAGCGACGCGCCGCGGGAGAGACGGATGGTCTCGCCGTTGCCGCGCGGCAGCATCACGCCGCCGACGCTCGGGGCCTGCATGGCCTCGTACTCCTGGCGCCTCTGACGCTTCGACTTGCGGCCACGGCGCGCGGGGCCGCCGGGACGGCCGAAGGCGCCCTGCGTGCCACCACGACCGCCCGGACCACCGGGACGACCGCCGAAGCCGGGACGGCCACCGCCGCCACCGCCGGGACCACCGGGGCGGCCGGCGAAGCCACCGCCGCCGCCACCGCCGGGACCAGCCGGACGGCCGGCGAAGCCGCCGCCACCGCCACCGGGACGACCGGCGAAGCCGCCGCCACCCGGACGACCGCCGCCGCCACCCGGACGACCACCGCCACCGGGACCGCGGCCGCCGGGGCCACCGCCGCCCGGACGCGGACCCGCAGCGGGACGCTGCGGCATCATGCCGGGGTTCGGACGCGGACCGGCCGGGCCGGGACGCGGACCGCCGCCCTGCGGCCTGGGCATGCCGGCCGGCGACGGCCGCCCGGAGGCACCGGGGTGCCCGCCGGGACCCTGCGGACGCGGACCGCCGCCCTGCTGGCCGGGAGCCTGCGGACGGGGACCGGCGCCGGGGGCACCAGGGCCGCCGGGACGAGGTCCGCCCTGCGGGCGCGGGGCCTGCGGACGGGCCATGCCGGTGGAGCCACCGGAGGTGAAGGGGTTGTTGCCCGGACGCGGACCGGCCGGACGGGCACCCGGACGCGGGGCCTGGCCACCGGAACGCGGGGCACCCTGGCCCGGACGGGCCTGGCCCTGGCCGGGAGCCGGACGGCCACCGGGCTTCGGGGCACCCGGACGGGCGCCCGGACGCGGACCCTGCGCGGCCGGGGCCTGCGGGGTCTGGGCGGCCGGAGCGGCCGGCGGAGCGGTGAACTCCGGGGCGGCCGGAGCCGGACGCGGCGCGGGCTTCGGGCCCGGACGCGGACCCGGCGCGGGCGCCGAGGGAGCCGACGGGGCGGCCGGCTGCTGGGCAGCGGGCGCCGTCGGAGGCTTGGGGGCAGCCGGCCTGGGGGCCGGGGCAGCCGGACGTGCCGCCTGCACCGGAGAGGGCGCGGCGGGCTTGGGGGAAGCCTTACGGGGGGCGGGCTTGCCGGCGGACTTGCCGTTGCCACCGCCCTGGAAGGCGTCGGTCAGCTTACGTACAACCGGCGCTTCGATGGTCGAAGACGCCGAACGGACGAATTCACCGAGTTCCTGGAGCTTGGCCATGACGACCTTGCTCTCGACACCGAACTCCTTGGCGAGTTCGTAGACCCGGACCTTAGCCACTTCGCTCCTTTGAGGTCCGGGTTGAAGCCGGACCGTCGCTAGTTCATGGGCGTACTCATCGCGTACTCATCGAGTGCTCATCGCAATCTCGACCTGCTTTCGACTCGCGAGGTACCAGGCCGCACGGGGTTCCGTACGGCACGTCTTACGGTGTTGCCTGCTCGGCAACTGTTGTCTGCTCGACGTATTGGCGCAACGCCTTTGTGTCGAGCGGCCCCGGGACGCGCAGTGCCCGCGGGAACGCCCGGCGGCGTACCGCCTGGTCGAGACAGATCAGGGCGGGGTGTACATACGCACCCCGGCCGGGCAGCGTACCGCGAGGATCGGGGGCGCATGCGTCCTCGATCCTCACGATCCGCAACAGATCGTTCTTGGCCGCCCGCTTCCGGCACCCCACACAGGTGCGTTCAGGGCATGCTCCGGCGTGCGTCCGGCCAGACACAGTTAAGTCTACCTCCCCGTAGCGACCTCACCCCTTTGGGGCAAAGATCGAACGGTTGTTGTCGTGATCTCAGCGACCCGCGGCCGGGATTTATTCCCCCGCCTGGTCCCCGGCCTGCTCGGTGTCGGGCCGGATGTCGATGCGCCAGCCGGTGAGCCGGGCGGCGAGGCGGGCGTTCTGCCCCTCCTTGCCGATCGCGAGCGACAGCTGGTAGTCCGGCACGGTCACCCGGGCGGAGCGGGCGGCCATGTCGACGACCTCCACCTTGCTCACCCGAGCGGGTGACAGGGCGTTCGCCACCATCTCGGCCGGGTCGTCCGACCAGTCGACGATGTCGATCTTCTCACCGTTCAGCTCGCCCATCACATTGCGCACCCGGCCGCCCATCGGGCCGATACAGGCGCCCTTGGCGTTCAGGCCCGAACGGGTGGACCGTACGGCGATCTTGGTGCGGTGACCGGCCTCACGGGCGATCGCGGCGATCTCGACGGACCCGTCGGCGATCTCCGGCACCTCCAGGGCGAAGAGCTTCTTCACCAGGTTCGGGTGCGTACGGGACAGGGTGACCGACGGTCCCCGGACGCCCTTCGCCACCCGGACGACATACGACCGCAGGCGCATGCCGTGCGGGTAGGTCTCGCCGGGCACCTGCTCCTGCACCGGCAGGATGGCCTCCAGCTTGCCGATGTCGACCAGCACGTTCTTCGGGTCGCGGCCCTGCTGGACCACGCCGGTGACGATGTCGCCCTCGCGCCCGGCGTACTCGCCGAGCGTCGCGTCGTCCTCGGCGTCGCGCAGCCGCTGCAGGATCACCTGCTTGGCGGTGGTGGCGGCGATACGGCCGAAGCCGGTGGGGGTGTCGTCGAACTCGCGGGCCTCCTGGCCCTCCTCGAGGTCCTCGGGGTCCTCCTTCGCCCACACGGTCACATGCCCGGTCTCCCGGTTGAGCTCCACGCGCGCGTGTCGGCGGCTTCCCTCGGTGCGGTGGTAGGCGATGAGGAGGGCCGACTCGATCGCCTCGACCAGCAGGTTGAAGGAGATCTCCTTCTCCCGAACCAAGCCCCGCAGGGCACTCATGTCGATGTCCATGGCTACGCCTCCTCCTCTTCCTTCATGTCCTTCTTGACCTTGTCGTCCTTGCGGTTGAACTCGACCTGCACGCGCGCCTTGTCGATCTCCGGGAAGCCGAGTCTGCGGGTGGTCGCCTTGCGGCCCTTGACCCCGGGGACCTCGACGTCGAGACCGTCCTCGTCGGCCTTCAGGATCCTGGCGACCAGCTCGCCGCCCTCGGTCAGCTGGAACTTCACGAGCCGCTCGGTGGCGCGCACGAAGTGCCGGTGCTCGGTGAGGAGGCGCTCCGCGCCGGGGGTCCCGACCTCCAGGTCGTACGCCGCGTCGCCCATCGCGTTGGTCTCGTCCAGCTTCGCCGAGAGCGCACGGCTCACATCGGCGATGGCGTCCAGGTCCGCTCCGGTGTCGGAGTCGACGACCACGCGCAGCACCCGCTTGCGTCCGACGGAGTCCACGGCGATCTCTTCGAGATCCAGTCCCTGGGAGGTGACGAGCGGTTCCAGCAGCTCTCGCAGCCTCTCGCTCTGGGTGGTGCTCATCCGGGTGACTCCTCGGCCGCGTGTGCTGTTGTGGGATGGGGCGCGTGTCTGGTCAAAGGGTATCCGGTCGCGAGGACTGTTGCTGTCCCCTCCAGGGGTGGGGCTGCCCCACGCCCCTCGGGGCGGGTCCGCTGAGCCGGTGACAAGAAGCGGAGGTGTGCGCGGGTACCGTGATCACGGCGGGGTGCCCTCCCGCCCGTGTGTTCGTACGAGGCCCCCGAGGACGTCAGCCGTGCCGTACCCGCCACCCCTCCGCACCCCCTCGGGGCCGCGCAGAAGATCCCTGCTCGCCTCGGCCGCCGGCGCCGCGCTGCTGGTGGGTTGCTCAGCCGATCCGGACTCCGGCGGCGGCCCGTCGGCGACGGCACGGGCACGCGCGCGTGCGGCGGGGGACAGCCGTGGGCTGCTGGAGCGGTACGACGCCGTCCTCGCGGCGCATCCGGGGCTCGCGGAGCGGCTGCACCCGCTGCGCGCCCAGGTCGCCGCCCACGCCGCGGCCTTCACGGACGGTGCGCCGCCCACGACGACGGCCTCGGTGTCCCCCTCCCCCGCCCCCGTTCCGGCCGCCGAGAAGGACGCGCTGGCCGGGCTGGCCGCCGCCGAGCGCGCCCTCGCCGGCCGGCGTGCGAAGGAGCTGCTGGAGGTGCCCGGCGAGCTGGCGCGGCTGCTGGCGTCGGTGGCGGCGGCGGGCGCCACGCACGCGTACCTGCTGACGGAGGCGGCGAAGTGAGCGGCAGAGCGAGGGACGAGGCGAGGGCGGCCGAGCTGACCGCGCTGCAGGCGTCGCTGGCGGCGGAGCACGCGGCGGTGTACGGGTACGGCGTCGTCGGCGGCCGGATCGGCGCGGCGCGCCAGTCGGAGGCGCGGGCGGCGTACGACGCCCACCGGGCGCGCCGGGACGCGCTGACCCTGGAGGTCCGCGATCTGGGCGGCCAGCCGGTCGCCGCGAACGCCGCGTATGCGCTGCCCTTCCCGGTGCCGGACTCGGCCGCGGCCGTACGGCTCGCCGCCCGGCTGGAGGAGCGGGTGGCCGGTGTGTACGCGGATCTGGTGCGGGCGGCGACGGGCGCGCGGCGTGGTGCGGCCGCCGCGGCGCTGCGGGAGGCCGCGGTGCGCGCGGTGCGCTGGAGCGGGGAGAGCGTAGCCTTCCCTGGGCTCGCCGAGCGGGCCGACGAGGGGACGAGTGCGGCCGGCGCGGCCCCGCCGGCCTCCGCCTCGGTGGCACCGTCGCGGTGACCCGGTGACGCCCGTACGACAGGAGCCGACTGGAAGGGAACGACTCGCGCATGGCTTTCGAACCGCCGCCGCGCCTGGTACGGGCGCTCGGTGAGACGGCACCGGCCGGGGACGCCTGGCTGGCGGAGCTACCCGCGATCGCCGAACGGGCCGTCGCCCAAGGCGACTTGACCGTGGAGCGGGTCCAGGTGCCGGGCGGGCGCAGCAGCCTGGTGGTGCTGGTGCGGCGGGCGGACGGCACCCCGGCCGTGCTGAAGCTCGCCCCGCCGAGGGCCCGCCCGGAGAGCGAGCGGGCGGCGCTGGCGCGCTGGGGCGGACGGGGCGCCGTACAGCTGCTGGAAGCCGGTGCCGAGGACGGTGTGCTGCTGCTGGAGCGGCTGCACCCGGATGTGTCGGTGCGGTCGCTGCCGGAGGCGAAGGCCCTGCTGGAGGCGGCGGGGACGCTGCGGCGGCTGTGGGTCGAGCCGCCGGCCGGCCATGCCTTCGAGACCGTCGCCGAGCGCACCGGGCGGCAGGCGACGGCGATGCGGGCGGGCGCGGACGCCGACCCCGAGGTGGCGCCGCTGGTCGACGCGGCGCTCACGGCCCGCGACGAGCTGCTGGCCGCGCCGCTCGAACAGCGCTTGCTCCATGGCACGTTCCGGCAGAGCAAGGTGCTCGCCGGGGAGCGGACGCCGTGGCTCGCGGTGGGGCCGGATCCGGTGGTCGGTGAGTGTGCGTTCGATCTGGCGCGGCTGGTACGGGACCGGGTGGAGGACCTGATCGCGGCGCCGTCCGGAGCGGCCGTCGTCCGGCGGCGGGTGAAGCGGCTCGCGGAGTCGCTGGAGGTGGACCAGGAGCGGCTGCGGGGGTGGACGCTGTTCCGGGCTGTGGAGTCCGGGGTCCGTGCGGTCCGGGTGGGGCGGCCGAAGGACGCGGAACTGTTGCTGGAGTTCGCGGGCTGGCTCTCCTGACCCGGGCGGGGGGGCGGCGGCCTGTCACGAGATGGCGCAGCCGGCAGGCCTTCCTCGGCGAGCCGCGCAGCTTCTTCCACGACGGTGACAGGCGCCTGTCCGCGGACGAGGTGGGCGATCTCTTCCGGGAAGGCGTGCTGCTGAGCGGCACGGCGGTCCCGGAACGCCGAACCGGCCCGCTCGCGCAGGCGAGCGGGCCGGTTCGGGGAGTATGCGGCCCGGGCGGCGGTCAGGCGGCCGTGAGGCGGGCGATCGCGTCCTCCACGGACAGTTCCTCGCGCTCGCCGGTCTTGCGGTCCTTCAGTTCCAGGACGCCCTCGGCGGAGCGGCGGCCGGCGACCAGGATCTGCGGGACGCCGATCAGCTCGGCGTCGGTGAACTTCACGCCCGGGGAGACACCGGCCCGGTCGTCGACGAGGACGCGCAGGCCGGCGGCGCGCAGCTTCTCGGAGACGTCGAGGGCCAGCTCGGTCTGCAGGGCCTTGCCGGCGGCGACCACGTGCACATCGGCCGGGGCGACCTCCTTGGGCCACACCAGGCCCTTGTCGTCGGCGGTCTGCTCGGCGATGGCCGCGACCGCGCGGGAGACGCCGATGCCGTAGGAGCCCATCGTGACGCGGACCGGCTTGCCGTTCTGGCCGAGGACGTCGAGCTTGAGGGCGTCGGTGTACTTGCGGCCCAGCTGGAAGATGTGGCCGATCTCGATGGCGCGGTCCAGCTTCAGCCCGGTGCCGCACTTGGGGCACGGGTCGCCTTCCTGCACGACGACGACGTCGACGTACTCGTCGGCCTCGAAGTCACGCCCGGCGACGACGTTCTTCGCGTGCGTGTGCTCCTTGTTGGCGCCGGTGATCCAGGCGGTGCCGGGGGCCACGCGCGGGTCGGCGATGTACTTCAGCTTCTCGCCCAGGCCCTGCGGGCCGACGTAGCCGCGGACCAGGTCGGGGCGGCCGGCGAAGTCCGCCTCGGTGACCATCTCGACGACGGCCGGGGCGAAGTGCGCCTCGACCTTGTCCAGGTCGACCTCGCGGTCACCGGGCACGCCGACGGCGACGATCTCGCCGTCCACCTTCACCAGCAGGTTCTTCAGCGTGGCGGAGGCCGGTACGCCGAGGGAGGCGGCCAGCGTCTCGATGGTCGGGGTGTCGGGCGTGGGGATCTCCTCCAGGGCCGGGACGGCCGAGCCGTCCACCGGCTGGAGCGCGTAGGTGATCGCCTCCGTGTTGGCGGCGAAGTCGCAGTTCGGGCAGTCCGCGAAGGTGTCCTCGCCGGCCTCGGCCGGGGCCAGGAACTCCTCCGACTTCGAGCCGCCCATGGCGCCGGCGGTGGCCGCGCAGATGCGGTAGTCCAGGCCGAGGCGCTCGAAGACGCGCTGGTAGGCCTGGCGGTGCAGGGCGTACGACTGGGCGAGGCCCTCGTCCTCCAGGTCGAAGGAGTACGAGTCCTTCATCAGGAACTCACGGCCGCGCAGGATGCCGGCGCGGGGGCGGGCCTCGTCCCGGAACTTGGTCTGGATCTGGTAGAGGATCACCGGCAGGTCCTTGTAGGACGTGCACTGGTCCTTGACCAGGAGGGTGAAGATCTCCTCGTGGGTGGGGCCGAGGAGGTAGTCGCCGCCCTTGCGGTCCTTGAGCCGGAACAGCTCCTGGCCGTACTCGTCCCAGCGGCCGGTCGCCTCGTAGGGCTCACGGGGCAGCAGGGCGGGGAGGGTGACCTCCTGGGCGCCGATGGCGTCCATCTCCTCCCGGACGATCCGCTCGACGTTGGCGAGGACCTTCTTGCCGAGCGGCAGCCAGCTCCAGATGCCGGCGGCCGTGCGGCGGACGTAACCGGCGCGGACGAGGAGCTTGTGGCTGAGGACCTCGGCGTCCGCCGGGTCGTCGCGCAGCGTCTTCGCCATCAACTGGGACATGCGCTGGACCGGTGCGTTCGCCATGGTTCTCGTACTCCTGCCGGGTAAGGGTGATGGCATAGGAGGTTAGCCGGGCTGGCTGTGCCGGTGGAAATCGGATATGACCCCGGCTTTGCCCGCGGCCTTGCCTAATACTTTGCCTGCGGCTTTATCCGCGGCTCTCTCTGCGCCGCAGCGGCAGAGGGGCGCCCATCACCACGTACGGCCGTGGCGCGCTCGGGAAGTGGACCTGGCGGGCGAGGTCCACATAGCCGAGGGAGTGGTAGAGGCCGCGGGCCGGGCTGTCGGTGTCGATCGCGGAGAGGATCGAGCGGGGTTCGGCGGCCGTGTCGGTGATCGCGGTGATCAGGCGGCGGCCGATGCCGCGGTTCTGGTGGTCGGGGTGGACGTGCAGCTCGGTGATCACGAAGGAGTCGTCCAGCCAGAAGTCATGGCCGCCCGCGCGGAGGTAGGGCTCCACGACGGTGGACCACCAGTGGGTGCGGGCGTTCGGCATGCCGTACACGAAGCCCACGAGGTGACCGCCCACCGTGGCCCCGAGGGCCCGCGCTCCCCGGTACTGCATATGGCGCTGGACGATCTGGCGGCGTACGGCGACTTCGTCGGGGCCGAGCCCGAAGGCGACGGCCTGGACGGCGAGGGCCTCGTCGACGTGAGCTGCGAGGTCCAAGGGGCCGATCACGAGGTCCATGACGGGAGCGTACAGGGGTGTACAGGGCTTCAGAACAGCACACTCATGAAGGCGCCCACCTCTTGGAAGCCCACCCTGCGGTACGTCCGCCGCGCCGCCGTGTTGAAGTCGTTCACGTACAGGCTCACCACCGGGGCCACGTCGGCGAGCGCATACCGCAGGACGGCCGCCATGCCGGGGGCGGCGAGTCCCCTCCCCCTGTACTCGGGGGCCACCCACACACCCTGGATCTGGCAGGCCTGGCTGGTCGCCGCGCCGATCTCCGCCTTGAAGGCGACCCTGCCGTGCTCGTCGAGGCGGGCGAAGGAGCGGCCGGCGCCGACGAGTTCGGCGACACGGGCCTGGTACAGCAGCCCGCCGTCACCCGCCATCGGCGATACCCCGACCTCTTCCGTGAACATCGCCACGCACGCCGGCATGATCGTGTCCATTTCGTCCTTGCGGACGCGGCGGACATAGGGGTCCGGGGCGATGTCGGCGGGCATGCGGTCGGTGACCATCAGCGGCTGGTGGGCGCGGACCTCGCGGGCGGGGCCCCAGTGGGGTTCCAGCAGGCGCCACAGCGCGGCGGTGGGGTCGGCGGGGCCGACGATGGACGAGCAGCGCCGGCCGGCCCTCCTCGCCCGGTCCGCGAAGGCGCGGACGGCGCGCGGGGTGGCACAGACCGGGACCAGGTTGGCGCCCGCATAGCAGAGGGACGTGAGCATGCCGTCCTCGTACCAGCCCCACATCTCCCCGCCCAGGCGCCACGGGTCCAGCCCGGCGACCTGGACCCGGGCCGCCACGAAGGCGTTCGTCACCGGCTCGCGGCCGAGGACGGCGAGCGCGGCGTCGAGGTCGCTCGGTTCGAGCACCCGAGAGGTGGTCTGGGTCAACACGTAGGGGGGCCTCACCCTGGGGTTCTGCTGGTCCCGGAACTGTACCCCGAGGGGTTGTGAGGCGCTTCGTGGTGCGGACGGCTCAGCAGGACGACATCGAGGGCGAGCCTCGCGTGAACACCCCGTCGGCGTCGCGCATCCGTCGGCCCTGCATGCGGGTCGAGTACATCAGGCCAGTAGGGGCCAAGGCGCGTGCCACAGGAAGCGTGGCGTCGACCTACCCGGCCGAAGACTGCACCGACCGGAGGAACTCCCTGACTTCGTCGATGGTCGTCTGCCACTCAGAGATCTCATGCCCATCTTCATCGATCGTGGAACGCGGTTCCACGAAACGCCAAGGCTCGTTCGGCGTGAAATCATCTGCGATTTCTTCGAGGAAAATAATCGAGTTCTGGACGTAGACGACGCTTCCCGACCGGTAGAGGGGCCAACAGAAGATAAAGTTGCTGTTCGCCGGATCCGTGATGGATGAAACAAGGCACGATACGGCATACTCCGCCCGTTCGAGAACCTTCAACGCCCGGATCCAGCTGGCTTGGTACTGTTCCACACCCCAATAGGTCAGATCCATCGGAAAATTCTCCCCGAAGTCTCGCACCGTAATGCGGCCAACCGCGCCAGCGCCTGCCGCGGCTTCGGCGGGCTGTGGCAC
The DNA here is from genome assembly GCF_040634095.1 of Streptomyces sp. NPDC007205. Taxonomy (NCBI): domain Bacteria; kingdom Bacillati; phylum Actinomycetota; class Actinomycetes; order Kitasatosporales; family Streptomycetaceae; genus Streptomyces; species Streptomyces sp. NPDC007205. The sequence goes on along the minus strand of NZ_JBEYEW010000022.1, from coordinate 70,059 downwards.
GGAGACGACTTGAATAGAGAATGCGTCACTTCTTGAGGTAGTTGAGATCTGGGTCGTAGGTGCCAACCCTCTGCCCCTTCTTGTTGAACATCTTCCAGCCGTCGGAGACGTTGTGACCGTCGACGTCCGGCGTAATGTAGTTCTTCCCGTTGGAAAATACCTCTTGCCCGTGGGAATTAAAGGGAGCTTTCTGAGGTGAAATCCTGCGGGTGTACCCGAGGTCGGCAGCCCTGTCCGCCGGGGTCGCAGCAAAGAGTTCTGCGTTCGCGTCCCTCCGCTTCCCCACCATATCCGGATGATATGGGTCCTTCTCCAACGCTGGAGATGGCGTATAGCCTTCGGGAAGGATCTCGTCGTCGCAGGGAGTCAGACCGAGTGGGTCGGCCCAGGTGTGAGGGTTGTGAACGTAGGTGACGGGGTTCGGAGCAGGGGTGAGCCCAAGCGGGTCGGGCGTGAGATAGCGCGCAGTTTCGGGGTCGTAGTGACGGAAGTAGTTGTAGTGGAGGCCGGTTTCGGGGTCGTAGTACTGGCCCGGGAAGCGCAGAGGCGTGTAGGCAGTGCTGTTCACGGTCCACGCCGTCGTTCCCCAGAGAGTGCTGCGGGTGTGCCAGGCGATGTCACCCTGCTCGTCGATGAGTTCGCTGGGAGTGCCGACCAGGTCGGTAATGATGGCGAAGAAGCGGGAGTCGATCTCCTCTTGCGGGGCGTGGGCCGCCATGATGCGCTCTGTTTGAGCCAGAGGGCGTAGGCCCTGGTGGTCCCAGGTGAGGGTAACCGCATTCGTGAGGTTCGGTGAGGTCGTTGTCTGTTCGCAGAGGGTGGTGCCGTCCCAGGTGAAGTCCACCCTTTCCAGCACCGTTTCGCCGTCCTCCGCCATGCGGAGCTTCGCTATGCGGCGACCCAGAGGGTCGTAGGCGTAGCGCCAGCGGGTGCCGTCCGGGGTGATGACCGACGTCAGGCGGTCCTCAGCGCCCCACTCGTAGTGCCAGGTGTCCGGCTTCCTCGACAGGCGGGTCTTCTGGCGGAGCGTGATGCGGCCGAGCACGTCGTGTTCGTAGCGGACGTGGCCGGCTCGGGTGATCCGAGTGCCCGTGTAGGTGCGGGGACCGGTCGCTTCCTGGCCCGGGTGCTTTGCCGGCCAGCTTGCTGTCGTTTGGTTGCCTGCGTCGTCGTACGCGTACCGTTCCGTCCAGCCTGTCGCGTGGACCGCCGTCACCCTGCCCGTCGCGTCCAGGTCGAAGCGGCGGGTGCCGGAGAGATGGTCGTCGATGGCGGTCAGGTTGCCGTCGGCGCGGTAGGTGTACGCCCTGCTCTGCAGCAGGCGGCCCGCTGCGCCGGTCACCGCTTGCGTCGTCAGGCGACCCAGGGGGTCGAAAGTCTGTCCGAGGGTGACCGTCTCACCGATGTGGCGGGTCAGTTCACCGCCCGCTTCGTCATAGGCGAAGTCAATCGTGCGGCCGTTGGTGGTCAGCCGGGTGCGGTGGCCCGCCGCATCGTACTCCCAGGTGCTCTGAGCTCCGGTGGGGGTGGTGCGAGAGATACGGCGACCCAAGGTGTCGTAGGCGTACGTCACTGTCCGGCCATTGACCGTCTCCGAGTGCAGGCGGCCGTAGCGGTCGCGCAGCAACGTCACTGTCGTGCCGTCCGGCCCCGTGGCCTGGGCCAGATGATCGGTGAAGTCGTAGGCGTACGTGGTGAGGTCGCCGGCGGCGTTCTTCGTGGTGATACGGCCCAGGGCGTCGCGTTCGAAAGACGTCACCTCGCCGAGGGCGTTCCGGCATGAGACCAGGCGACCCGCCGCGTCGTACTCGTACGTCAGCGTGCGATCGTCGAAGTCCTTCTCCGTCACCAGCTGGCCGACCGGGTCGTAGGCGTACTCCCACGTCAGACCCTGTGGATTGGTGACCTTTGTCAGGCGGAGCTCGGTGTCGTGGTCGAATGTGTAGCGGGCGCCGTCCGGGCCCGTGCGGGCGGCAAGCAGGTCGAAGTGGGTGTATTCGAAGAGGGAGACGCCGCCGACGGGATCTGTGTGCCTCGTGCAGTTGCCCTCGCCGTCATAGGTCCACGTCTTCGTCGCGCCGTCCGGGGCCGTGCGACGCGCCAGATAGCCTTCCACCGTCCATTCCAGGTGCGTCGTCGCGCCGGTGGGGTCTGTGATCGCGATCGGGCGGCCGAAGGCGTCCCGGGTGTAGCGGGTGACCGCGCCCAGCGGGTCGGTCACCTCGATCGGGAGGCCGGCGCGGTCGCAGATCACCGTCGTCGTGTTGCCCAGCGGGTCCGTCACCGACGTCAGGTGGCCGGCTTGCGTATAGGTGAAACGGGTCGTCTGGGCCGCCGGGTCTGTCACCGACGTGCGGTTGCCCCGGTCGTCGTAGGCGGTGCGGTGGGTGTTGCCGTCCGTGCCGATCACCTTCACCGGCAGGCCGAGTGCGTTGTACTCCGCCCTCGTCTCTCGGCCGTCCGGGCGAGTGATCGACGTGAGGTTGCCCTCGTCGTCGTAGCGATACGTCGTGGTGTGGCCCAGGGGGTCCGTGACGGACAGCAGGCGGTTGCAACGGTCGCGGGCGAAGTGGGTGGCCGCGCCCAGGGGGTCGATCTCCGTGACGACCTGGCTGTTGGCGTTGATCAGGTAGCGGCGGGTGTGGCCCTCTCCCGTCACCGTGGTGGTGACGCGGTGGCCGGTCGCCGGGTCCGTGTCGTCGTAGGAGAGGCGCAGGGCCATGTGGCCGTGGGAGCCGCTCTCGGCTATGCAGCGGTCCCGGTCGTCGTACTCGTAGGTGTAGCTGCGGTCGTTCGTGTCCGTCCAGGACACCACCCGGCCGCGGTCGTCGTAGCCGAAGCACAGGGGCAGGCCTGAGCTGTTGATGACCTCCGTCAGGTGGCCTTCGGCGGAGTAGCCGTAGCGCTTGATCTCCTGGTCGGTGCCGTCCTTGGCCGCGCCCGCCAGGTGCAGGGCCGTGATCCGGTCGCCGGCCGTCGTGATCTTCAGGCGGTAGCCGGCGGAGGAGGCGATCGCGAGCGGGGTGCCTTCGGCGGTGTACTCGAAGGTCAGCCAGTTGTCGTTGCGGTCGTCTATCTGTTCCAGGACCGCCCGGTCTTCGGTCTGGTCGGCGAAGTGCCAGACGCGGCCGGAGACGGGATCCGTGATCGTGTAGCCGTCGTCCACGCGGGACAACGGCCAGCGGCTGCTGCCGTGGGTGGGGAGCGTGGGTGCGCCGGGCTCGGGGTGGGAGTAGGTCAGGAGGCGGCCGTCCTCCGTGACGAAGACGATCCCCTCGGCGTCGATCGCCAGGTGCTGGTCGACCGTCGAGGACCAGGACGGGCCGAACCAGTGGCCCAGCCGGTAGCCGGACTCCACGCGGCGGGTGAAGACCAGGGGCAGGGTGCCGGGGAGTACGACATCCGTCTGCGGCAGGTACATCTTGCCGGTGACCAGGTCGACCGGGTCGGTGTTGTCATCGCAGACCTTGTTCTTCGGGTTCTCCGCCACGCCCTCCGGATCCTCGCCCACGGCCTCGCGGGCCGCGCTGCGCGCGTCACCCGCCGCGACCTCCTCGCCGGTGCGCAGCCCGGAGCCCAGCCCGTCGAGTTCGCTGGGCAGGGCGCGGGCGCCGGGAATGGAGACGCCGTCGAAGAGGGCGCGGAAGCCGCCTGCCTCGCCTGCCGCCTTGGCGAGGGCTCCCCCGCCGCCGAACATGCCGCCGAAGACCATGCCGGTCGTCGCCGCGTCGCTCGCCTCGTCGAGGCTGAAGCCCTTGCTCTCGCCGGTGGCGATGGCGACCGGCTGGGTGACGGCCAGGTCGACGGCGACGGACTCGACGCCGCCGAACGCGGCCGTGGCCAGGGTGGTGCCCGCGATCGTGGCGACCTCGGTGGAGACCTCGACGCCCAGGGTCCCGGCGAGTTCCACGATGCTCGCGGTGGCCGCCGCTGCCGCGCCTTCGGAGATACCGGCCGTGAAGATGGCGAGCGCGGTGCCGGCGACGATGGTCGCGCCGACGATCTCCAGCTCGTGTTCCAGCTGCTTGACCGCCTTGTGCACGACGTCGGCGTACTTGTCCAGCGCCTTGGCCATGCCCCGGGCGGCGTCGGCCATGTCCTTGAGCCAGCCGTGGCCGTTGTAGTAGTAGCGGCGCCAGTACGGGTCGTCGAAGGCGGAGATCGCCTCGCCCTTGTTGTTGTCGATGATGCCGCGGGCCGACTTGTTCGCCGCGGCCAGTACGTCTTCGATGTCATCGGCGAAGGCCCGCCAGGCCTTGGCCGCGTCCCGCAGCCCGTCCTCGTCGGCCGCCGGCCACCACATGCCGGTGAGGTCCTGGACGATCTGCTTCGCCTTGTCGGCCGCGCTCACTTCGGCTGGCCCCCACCCTCGCCGTGGCCGTCGTGCTCCACCTGGATCCTGCTGAACATCGAGCGCACGAGTTGCTCGTTGTCGATGTGGCCGTCCGCCATGTCGGTCATCGCCTTCTCGATGCTGGCGAGGCCCTGCGCGAGGATGGACGCGGCCTTCTCGATCTTCGTGACGTTCGGGTCGTAGACCTTGTGGAACTCCTTGCCCTGCTTGTCGTCACCCCATGGCGAACCGGCCGCCGCGAGCGCCGTCTTGAGCTTGGTCAGCGCCTTGGTGAGATCGGTACTGTGCGTGTGGAAATGCGGAGCCGTCTGCTTCAGATCGGCCATCTTGATGTCGAGTATCTTGCCGTCGCCGCCGCTGCCGCCCTGGTCACCCATGGTGCCGCGCCCCTCCCCGTCAATCTGCACACCAGCCCGAAACCCTAGTGAGCAGGACGAGTTCGCAATCGGGAGCGGCACCAAAGGGACGGTAAAGTTCCGTTCAGGAGTGCGTAAGCCTGAGGAACGCCTCCCAGGCCGCGGGCGGTACCGCGAGGGTGGGGGCGGTGGTGGGGTTCTGCTTGGAGTCGCGTACGTGGATGCTGGTGGGGCTGGTGGCGACCTCTACGCATTCGCCGCCCGACCCTGTGCTGTAGCTGCTCTTGAACCACGCCAGCTCGGATGACTCTTCGACCTTCATGTCTCTCCCAGCAACTTCTCTACGAGGGCCAGTGATTCGCTCGGTGTCAGGGCCTGAGCGCGCAGGACGCCGTACTGCTGCTCCAGTTCCCTGACCGTCTCACGATCGGTGTAGAGGCGGCTGCTCTTGTAGGCCTCCACATAGGCGATCCTGCGCCCGTTCTTCGTTTCGATCAAGGTGAACGGGCCTTCAATTCCAGCGTGCGCCTCGCGAGCCGTCGGCATCACCTGGATTTCGACGTTACGGCGCTGCCCGTGGAGCAGGATTTGCTCCAACTGCCCACGCATCACCGCCTGTCCGCCCAGCGGTCGGCGCAGCAGGTGCTCCTCGATCACGAAGCTGATGGTCGGGAACACCGGTTGGGCAAAGATGTCCTGCCGGGCCAGACGGGCCGCGACCCGCTTTTGCACAGTCTCCTCGTCCAGGAGTGGACGCCACATCCTGCACACCGCAAACGCGTAGTCCTCCGTCTGGAGGAGACCCGGGATCGCCTTCGTAGCGAACACGTGCAGCTCGACGGCCTTCTTCTCCAGAGCCGCCGCATCCTGGAAGAACGCCGGATACTGCGCCTTCTCCATGTCCTCGATGAACTCAACCAGCATCCCGCGCGCGTTCAGCCCCTCGTCGGCCTGCATGATGAACTTCGCGTTCGGAATGCGCCTTCCCTGCTCGTACGAGGCGATGGTCGCCCCTGAGTACCCCGTACGGGAACCGAGTTCGGCACGTTCCATGCCCGCCTGTGTCCGCAGCCGCTTCAACAGCCGCCCGAAGAGGAGCGGGACAACCGAATCCGGCTCGACCTCCGGCGCTTCTTGCTCCGCCTGTACTTCCTCGCTCACGTACACCCCCAATGCCCTCGCGCCACCGTCGGTCACGGCGCGCCCGCGTACAGCGGCACCCCACGCTCGTACAACGCATGAACAGTCATGGTGCTGCCGCTGTTCAACGTTACTGAGCGTGCGGGAGCGTGAACGGTATGAAGTCAGAAATCTCCACCCACGAATTCGCCATGCGCTTCACCTCCACCCCGCGCGGCGCACGTCTCGCCCGGCGGCTCGTCTCGCACCGGCTGGACGAGTGGGGGCACCCCTACGACGGCCCCGTCAATGAAGCCGTCACGCTGATCGCCGCCGAGCTCGCCGCGAACGCCGTACGGCACGGGCACGTACCTGGTCGGGACTTCCGCCTCCAGCTCACCGAGTCGGCCGGCACCCTGCGCCTGGAGGTCTCCGACACCCGTACCGAGCGACTGCCCGAGGTGCGGGTTCCGCAGGATGAGTCCGGCCGCGGGCTGCTGCTGGTCGAGGCGCTCTCCGACAAGTGGGGTGTCACGACGCGACAGCCCGGCAAATCCGTCTGGGCGGAGGTACACGTGAGTCCCGCCACCGAGCGGTGACGGGACTCACACGACGGTCGGAGGGGTCAGCCGGACACCGACACCGACGGCTCGCCCGACTCCACGCCCTCGTCCTGCATCTGCTCGGCCAGCTTCATGGCCTCCTCGATGAGGGTCTCGACGATCTTGGACTCGGGGACCGTCTTGATGACCTCGCCCTTGACGAAGATCTGGCCCTTGCCGTTGCCGGAGGCGACGCCGAGGTCGGCCTCGCGGGCCTCGCCGGGACCGTTGACCACACAGCCCATGACAGCCACGCGGAGGGGTACGTCCATGCCCGTCAGGCCCGCCGTGACCTCCTCCGCCAGCTTGTAGACGTCGACCTGGGCCCGGCCGCAGGAGGGGCAGGAGACGATCTCCAGGCCGCGCTGGCGCAGGCCGAGCGACTGGAGGATCTGGAGGCCGACCTTGACCTCCTCGGCGGGGGGCGCGGACAGGGACACGCGGATCGTGTCGCCGATTCCCTGGGACAGCAGGGCACCGAAGGCGACCGCCGACTTGATCGTGCCCTGGAACGCCGGGCCGGCCTCCGTGACACCCAGGTGCAGCGGGTAGTCGCACTGCGCCGCCAGCTGCTTGTACGCCTCGATCATGATCACCGGGTCGTTGTGCTTCACCGAGATCTTGATGTCCCGGAAGTCGTGCTCCTCGAAGAGGGACGCCTCCCACAGGGCCGACTCGACCAGGGCCTCGGGGGTCGCCTTGCCGTACTTCTGGAGGAGGCGCCTGTCCAGGGAGCCCGCGTTGACGCCGATGCGGATCGGGGTGCCGTGGTCCTTGGCGGCCTTGGCGATCTCCTTGACCTTGTCGTCGAACTGCTTGATGTTGCCGGGGTTGACGCGGACCGCGGCGCAGCCGGCCTCGATGGCGGCGAAGACGTACTTGGGCTGGAAGTGGATGTCCGCGATGACCGGGATCTGGGACTTCTTGGCGATGGTCGCGAGGGCGTCGGCGTCGTCCTGGGTGGGGCAGGCCACACGGACGATCTGGCAGCCGGACGCGGTCAGCTCGGCGATCTGCTGGAGGGTGGCGCCGATGTCGGACGTACGGGTCGTGGTCATCGACTGGACCGAGACGGGGGCGTCTCCGCCGACCGCCACGCTTCCGACCTGGATCTGCCGGCTCTTCCGGCGCTCGGCGAGCTTGGTCGGAACGGACGGCATGCCAAGAGAAATCGCAGTCATCTGCTGTGCAACCCCAAGTCGTGGATCAAGGCCCGGTCCCGTCAGCAGCGGGCTCCGAGCTCCGAGATTACGGCACGGACGTGAACGGAGGCACGCGGCGTCCCAAGGGTCCACCCGATGGCGTCCCGTCGCACAGGGCCGGGCATGGTGTGGGGCCCGGAGGAGCAGGATCTCTGGTCGATCTCCATGCCCGGCCCGTGGCCGAACGCCACTGGGCGGGTTTCGGCGTCGATGCGGCACCACCCTACGGCCGGCCCGGGAGCCGGCCGACACCTACGGGGCGCACATCCGGATCGCTGTCGCGCCCTTGCCGGCGCCCTTCACCCTCACCTTCTCGGCGTAGGGCCGACGCCAGGAACGTGCCGGTCATCGGTGTCAGCCGGAGCACCAGGGTGTGGCAGGCGTCCGCGGTGATCGGCTGGTGCCGAAGGTGACCGCGGGTGGCCCGTGCCGAATCGAACATGCGGACTGATCGCACACGGTTCTGATGCGCCAGATCAGCTCCGTCATCTCCGGTTTCCGCGATGAGCTGCCCCGGCAGCGGCCACCCCGGGCTTTCCCGCACCGAGCCCGGCAGCAGCCCCGGTTTTGGATTGCTGGGCGACTGCGCCGTTCCTTAGGGCCTTTCAGGGCGCGATCCGGGCCGCGGACTTGACCTGAGGGCCGCCGCTGTCGATCAGCTGGGCCGCGCGGACCCGTTCATCCTGGGTACGGGCCTGGTACTGGCCTGTGGTGAGGAACGCCGAGACCTGCACAAAAATGAATGGTCGAACGAGACCTAAGCAGCGCCGCAGGCGGAAACAACGTGATCACAATGAGGGGCGGACATAGCCGCGCAGAAAGGACGCAGGGGCGGCCCGTGCGAGGCCGCCCCTGAGAAGCCGTCGATCTGCTGGAGTATCAGCTGATCTTGACGGGATTGACGATATCGGCCGCCAGGACGAGCAAGGTGAAGCAGACGAAGATCCCGGCCACCACATAAGCCACCGGCATCAGCTTCGCCACGTCGAACGGACCGGGGTCCGGGCGGCGCAGCACCCTGGCCAGGTTTCGCCGCAGGGCCTCCCACAGGGCGCCCGCGATGTGCCCGCCGTCGAGCGGGAGCAGCGGGAGCATGTTGAACAGGAAGAGGGAGAGGTTGAAGCCGGCGAGGAGCATGACGAACCCTGCGACCTGCTGGGAGGCAGGGATGTCGAGGGTGGCGATCTCGCCGGTGACCCGGGCCGCGCCGACGATGCCCATCGGGGAGTCCGGCTCGCGCGGGCCGTTGCCGAAGGTGGCGTCCCACAGGGCGGGGATCTTGCCGGGCAGGGCGGCGAGGGAGTCGACGGCGTCGCCGACCCGGTCGGTCATCCAGGTCACGGACTGGCCGAAGTCCTGGTGGACGACGCCGGTGGCGGCGCTGAAGCCGAGGAAGCCGGCCTCGACGTACTTGCCCTGGACGTACTGGCCGCTGGAGTCCTTCTTGGCGACCCTGTTCGTCGCGATCGTCGTGTGCAGGGTCAGCTCCTGGCCCTTGCGGTCGACGACGATCGCGACCTGCTTGCCGGCGCTGTCGCGGATGAGGTCCGAGAGCGTGTTCCAGTTCTTGGTCGGCACGCCGTCGAAGGAGACGATCCTGTCGTGCGGCTTCATGCCGGCCTGCGCCGCCGGGGACACCGGGTCGGACTTCTTGCAGGTGTCGCGGTGCTGGCTCTGGTCGATGGAGCACGGCGAGACCGAGGCCACGGTGGTGGTCTGCTGCTGGATGCCGAAGCCCATCAGGACCGTGAAGAACAGGCCGATCGCGAGGATCAGGTTCATGAACGGGCCCGCGAACATGACGATGACGCGCTTCCACGGCTTGCGCGTGTAGAACATGCGCGTCTCGTCGCCCGGCTGGAGCTCCTCGAAAGCCGCCGAGCGGGCGTCCTCGATCATGCCGCGCCACGGGGAGGTGGAGCGGGCGGAGACGCGGCCCTGGTCGTCGGGCGGGAACATACCGATCATGCGGATGTAACCGCCGAGCGGGATGCCCTTGATGCCGTACTCGGTCTCGCCCTTCTTCCGCGACCAGACGGTCGGGCCGAAGCCGACCATGTACTGCGGGACGCGGATGCCGAAGAGCTTGGCCGTGGACAGGTGCCCCAGCTCGTGCCACGCGATCGAGACCAGCAGGCCGACCACGAAGACCACTATGCCGAGGATGAACATCAAGGTCGTCATGCACGCGCCTCCGCGGTCGCCGTCGTGGCAGTCAGTTCACGGGCCCGGGCTCGTGCCCAGGTCTCCGCTTCGAGGACGTCCGACACCGTGAGTGAAGTTCCCGTGTCCGGGGTGCCGTGCTCCTCGACGACCCGGGTGACGGTTTCCATAATCCCGTTGAAGGGCAGCGCGCCGCTGCGGAAGGCCTCGACGCACTCCTCGTTGGCCGCATTGAACACCGCCGGGGCGGTCCCCGCGAGCCGCCCCACGTGCCGGGCGAGGTTCACCGAGGGGAAGGCCTCGTTGTCCAGCGGGAAGAAATCCCAGGTGGAGGCCGTGCTCCAGTCGAAGGCGGGCGCGGCGTCGGGGACGCGTTCGGGCCAGCCCAGCCCGATGGCGATGGGCCCCCGCATGTCGGGGGGCGTCGCCTGGGCGATCGTGGATCCGTCGGTGAACTCGACCATCGAGTGAACATACGACTGGGGATGCACGACCACCTCAATGCGGTCGAAGGGAATGTCGTAGAGGAGGTGCGCCTCGATGACCTCCAGGCCCTTGTTGACGAGGGTCGCGGAGTTGATCGTGATCACCGGGCCCATGGCCCAGGTGGGGTGGGCGAGGGCGTCCTCGACCGTGACGTTCGCCAGCTCGGCCTTCGTCCGGCCGCGGAAGGGGCCGCCGGAGGCCGTCACCACCAGCCTGCGGACGTCGGCCCGGGTGCCCGCCGCCAGCGCCTGGAAGAGGGCGGCGTGCTCGGAGTCGACCGGGATGATCTGGCCGGGCTTGGCGAGCGCCTTGACCAGCGGGCCGCCGACGATCAGCGACTCCTTGTTGGCGAGCGCGAGGGTGCGGCCGGCCTCCAGGGCGGCGAGGGTGGGGGCGAGGCCGATGGAGCCGGTGATGCCGTTCAGCACCGTGTGGCAGGGGGAGGCGGCGACCTGGGTGGCGGCGTCCGGTCCGGCGAGGATCTCGGGGAGCGGCTCGCCGGGGCCGTACTCGGCGGCGAGCGCCTCGCGCAGGGCGGGTACGACGTCCTCGCGGGCGACCGCGACGGTCCGCACCCGCAGCCGGTGCGCCTGCTCGGCGAGGAGGGCGACACGGCCGCCGTTCGCGGACAGGGCGGTGACCCGGAAGCGGTCGGGGTGGCGCAGCACGAGGTCGATGGCCTGGGTGCCGATGGATCCGGTGGAGCCGAGGATCACCACGTCCTTGGGGCCGTGGCCCGCGAGGGGGTCGTAGACGAGGTGCGGGTCGGCGAGGGGTGCCGGATGGGCGGGGCTGTCGGTCATCCCTCCATTGTGGCCGCAAGCGATGACGGTCAGGACAGGGCGTCCCCCGGGCGGGTGCGTGAACATGTTTCGTCACCGGGCGGAGTGATTTTCCCGTTGTGAAGTATCGGTGAAGATCATGTGATAACACTTCAGTCGCATCACTTTCGCGGACGACATCCTTGGGGGGATCTCTCCATGCGTACTGTGCGCCTTCGCGCCGCCCTGCCCGCCCTCGCCGGCGCGGCCCTGCTCACCGGCACCCTGCTCAGCACCCCGGCCCAGGCGGCCGGGGGCGTGCAGATCCACCACGTCTGGTTCGACAGTCCGGGCAGCGACAACCGCTCCAACGCCAGTCTGAACGCCGAGTGGGTACAGATCAGGAACACCGGAGGCACGGCCGTCTCGCTGGGGGGCTGGGTGCTGAAGGACGCCTCCGACCACCGGTACGTCTTCCCGAACGTCAAGATCGGCGCCGGGAAGTACATGAAGATCCACACCGGTCGCGGCTCGGACACCGCGTCGGACAAGTACCAGGGCCGCCGCGCCTACGTCTGGAACAACGACAAGGACACGGCCACCCTCACCCGGGCGAGCGGCTCCAAGGTCGACTCCTGCTCCTGGACCACGCGGGACCCGAGCGACAAGTACTGCTGAAATGGTGCGCGGCGGGCCCCGGGGGATGGCATCCTTCTCTGTCGGGGCCCAGTCAAGAAGGGCCAAAGGGGGAGGAGTCACCACCATGAACCGTATGCGCGCGACCGCGGCCGTCCTGGCCACCGCGGGAGTTCTGACCGCTGCTCAGCTCGGACTCGCCGGAGCGGCATCGGCCGCCACCCGGACGCCGGCCGGCACCGGTTGCCCGGTCAACATCGTCTACCCGAGCCGCTTCTACGTCGACTCGCACGGCTGGGTCACGAACGGGGGCCTGTACTTCGGCATCAAGAGCAAGACGGCCCAGAGCTTCAAGAGGGTCACGTTCAACGTCACGAACGTCAAGAACCTCCGCTTCGGCAAGGCCAAGCCGACCGGTGGCCGGATCACCCGCAACTCGTCGACGTCGGTGTCCGTCTACACGGGGACCTTCAAGGGCAAGGCCAGCCTGGGCTTCAGGGTGCCCTCGCACCTGCTCAACACGCGCTCCTACCAGCTGAAGTTCAGCCTGTACGGCTCGGGCTGGAACTGCGCCGTGAAGCAGGGCACCTGGGGAGTCTGACCCCAGGCGCACTGCCGGCCGGCACAGGAGCGGCTCAGTCGCCGTAGGGGCGACGCTCGCTCGGTCGTGTGGCGGCTCCGGGGGTCGCGTCAGCGATCCACGGGCCGTCATCCGACGGGTCGACGACCCCCTCCTCCAGCCACGTGTACGCACCGCCGAGCACGCCCTTGACCACACCGCGGTCGAGGGCGTCGGTGTTGGTCCACAGCCGGCCGAAGAGCTCCTCGACGCGGATGCGGGCCTGCCGGCAGAAGGCGTCGGCCAGTTGGTAGGCCTCGCGGCCGTGTTCGTCACGGCCACGCAGCAGTTCGGCGCGGACGCAGGCCGCGCTCATCGCGAACAGTTCGGCACCGATGTCCACGATCCGGCCGAGGAAGCCCTGCTTGGTCTCCATCCGGCCCTGCCAGCGGGACATGGCGTAGAAGGTGGAGCGGGCCAGTTTGCGGGCCGTGCGCTCGACGTAGCGCAGATGCCCGGACAGGTCGACGCCATGCCGGAACTCGCCGTAGGACGTGGGGAGCTGGCCGGGCCCGGCGACCAGCTTCGGCAGCCACTTGGCGTAGAAGACGCCCGCGTTCGCGCCCGCCTTGGCCTTCTCGGACAGGGACTTGTCGGGGTCGATGAGGTCGCCGGCGACCGCGAGGTGGGCGTCGACGGCCTCGCGGGCGATCAGCAGGTGCATGATCTCCGTCGAGCCCTCGAAGATGCGGTTGATGCGCAGGTCGCGCAGCATCTGCTCGGCCGGGACCGCCCGTTCGCCGCGCGCCCTGAGGGACTCGGCGGTCTCGTATCCGCGTCCACCGCGGATCTGGACCAGTTCGTCGGCCATCTTCCAGGCCATCTCGGAGCCGTAGAGCTTGGCGAGGGCGGCCTCGATGCGGATGTCGTTGCGGTCCTCGTCGGCCATCTGCGAGGACAGGTCGAGGACGGCCTCCAGGGCGAAGGTGGTGGCCGCGATGAAGCTGATCTTCGAGCCGACGGCCTCGTGCAGCGCCACCGGCTTGCCCCACTGCTCGCGCTCCGCCGACCATTCGCGGGCGATCTTCAGGCACCACTTGCCGGACCCGGCGCACATCGCGGGCAGCGAGAGCCGGCCGGTGTTGAGGGTGGTGAGCGCGATCTTCAGGCCCGCACCCTCCGGGCCGATCCGGTTGGCGGCCGGGACCCGCACCTGGTGGAAGCGGGTGACGCCGTTCTCGATGCCCCGCAGGCCCATGAAGGCGTTGCGGTTCTCGACGGTGACGCCCTCCGAGGTCGCCTCCACGACGAACGCGGTGATGCCGCCCTTGTGCCCCTCGGACTTCGGTACGCGCGCCATGACGACGAGCAGGTCGGCGACCACGCCGTTGGTGGTCCACAGCTTCACCCCGTCGAGGACGTAGTCGTCGCCGTCCGGTACGGCCGTGGTGGCGAGCCGCGCCGGGTCGGAGCCGACGTCCGGCTCGGTGAGCAGGAAGGCGGAGATGTCGGTGCGGGCGCAGCGGGGCAGGAAGGCGTCCTTCTGTTCCTGGGTGCCGAAGATCTTCAGCGGCTGCGGTACGCCGATCGACTGGTGGGCGGAGAGCAGCGCGCCGACGGCGGGGCTCGCGGAGCCGGCCAGGGCGAGGGCCTTGTTGTAGTAGAGCTGGGTGAGGCCGAGACCGCCGTACTCGGGGTCGATCTTCATGCCGAGGGCGCCGAGTTCCTTCAGGCCCGCCACGACCTCGTCGGGGATGCGGGCCTCGCGCTCGATACGGGCGGAGTCGATCGTGGACTCGCAGAACGCGCGCAGCTTGGCGAGGAACTCCTCGCCGCGCCGGACGCTCTCGGGGTCCGGGAGGGGGTGGGGGTGGATGAGGTCGAGCCGGAAGCGCCCGAGGAACAGTTCCTTGGCGAAGCTGGGCTTGTGCCAGTCCTGTTGCCGGGCGGCCTCCGCCACCTGACGGGCCTCGCGCTCGGTGACGGTGGTGCGTGGAGTGGTGGGGGCGGACATGAGGCTCACCTCGCCGCGAAGAGGGCTGATTGCGGACCGTTCGTTACCGACCAGTGCTACTGGATCGTTGGTACCCGAAACGGGCCGATGCCACCACCCCTCGGGCGTCCGAACGGCCGAAAGGTCTGCCGCAGCCAGGCTCTCGGGTGTGTACTGCTTCCCAGTGGCTCGTTCGGCATCTCGACCACGCGGAGATCAGGGAACTGGGCTACCGCCCCAACGCCGGCGCCCGCGCCCTGGCCGGCAAACGGTCGGACATCATCGCGCTGATGATCCCGCTGCGCACCGACATGTATGTGCCGGTGATGACGGAGATCGCCATCGAGGTGGCCACCACGGCCCGTACGACGGCTACGACGTCCTGCTGCTCACCGGAGAGGAGGGGCCGGACGCGGTGCACCGGGTGACCGGCAGCGGGCTCGCCGACGCGATGATCCTGATGGACGTCGAGCTCCAGGACGAGCGGCTGCCGCTGCTGCGGCAGACCGACCAGCCCTAGGTACTGATCGGCCTGCCCGCCGACGCAGCGGGTCCGACCTGCGTGGACCTGGACTGGAGCGCGACCGGCGCGCTGTGCGTGGAGCATCTGGCGGGCCTCGGTCACCGGGACATCGCTGTCATCGGCGAGGCCCCGGCCGTCTACGAACGGCACACCGGTTTCGCCGAGCGCACCCTCGATGGTGCGCGCGGCCCGCGCCGCGAACCCGCAGACGATGCTGGTGCTGACCTCGGCGTATCCCTACGCGGTGGACGCCGTCCGGCTTCCCGCCGTGCTGTGGACGGCGTGGACAGGACGCGGACCGCGGGCGACGCGGTGACGCCGGCGGGGAGCGGTACGGGGGAACTGGTCTACCGTTCCTGCGACTTCGGCACAGGGGTGACCGTCCTTGCCTAGTACCTCTGGAACCAGTGGGCGCGGAAGTGCCGGGCGGTCGAGAAGGGCTGCTGCGGGTCGGTGAGCAGGCGATGGACGTACTCCCCGGTCGACCCGTCGAACCGGTAGGCGGTGCCGTCGTCCTCGTACGCCAGGACGGGCCATGCGTCGGGGTCGGGGCCCTCGGTGAGCCAGTAAAACGAGTCGGCCTGCTCGCTGTCCGCCCACTTCAGCAGCCCGCCCGGAGCGGGGTACGGCCGGTGCGGCTCCCACAGCCGGTTGCCGTGCACCTCGGCCCAGCGGGCCAGCCACTCGCTGTGCTCGACGAGGTCGGCGTGCGGGTCGCCGGGCAGACGGAGCTGCAGCCAGCCGTCGAAGGCACCGCGCCCGAACAGCTCGACCAGCCGCTTGTAGTCGCCCGGCAGCGCGGTCCCCAGCCGGGCTTCGGCCGCCGCCCAGTCGACGGCATGCGGTCCGTCCGCCACCCATCCCGTGACGGCGACGACCCGGTCCACCCAGGAGGCGTCCTCCGGCAGCCCCGCCGCCGACGGTACGGCGCGCTCCGCGATGACGACGACGGGTCGTACGCCGTCGCCGGTGCGGGCGGTACCGCAGCCGGCCCACCGCCCGCCGACGGCCCACGCGCACATCTCGATCACGTCGTCGCCGAACGGAGCGAGCAGCGGCAGCCCGGTCCGCTCGGAGGCCGCCGGATCGACACGCCCGCCCGTGACCAGCGTGCGCGGCTCTCCGTACCAGCCGCTCAGCTCCTCGCGCAGCGCGGACGGACCGGTCCCGTCGGACACCGTCAGGCACACATGCCCCCTCGGGTGCCCGGCCTGCCCGCACTGCAACTCCTGCGTGTCCGACCAGACCACGGGGTGCAGAGCCGCGAGTACCTCATGTGCGTCCATGACGGGGCAGTGAAGCACATGCCACGGAGGGGAGGGAGTGCCGACGGCCCGGGTCGGGGACCCGGGCCGTCTTGGGGGCTTTCCCCCGGTGAGTGGCGGAGCGTCAGCTGTGGTCGGCTGCCTTCGCCAGGGCCGGTACGAAGCGGAGGGCGTCCAGGGTGCCCACGCCGGTGGCCATGTCGTAGCCGTTGACGGCCTTGTAACCCTTGACACCCTGGTAGGTGTTGTCGGTGCCGTCGTTGACGTCGACGATGCCCGGGTTCTTCTGCTTGAGAAGGGTGTACAGGGCCCCGTTGATGTCACCCACGCGGTGGCCGGCCGCCTGGTCGGCGAGGGCGACGATGCCCGAGAAGAGCGGGCTGGCCTCGCTGGTGCCACCGCTGACGTCCCAGCCGGTGGCCGTCGGGGCGTAGCTGGAGTAGACCCAGGCACCGCCGTTGACCGCGGCGGCCATCGAGATGTCCGGGGTGCCGCGGCGGGTGCCCACGACGTTCTTCACGCCGTTCTGGAAGGACGGGCGGGTGAAAACGTGGGACTGGCCGCCGCCGCCCGCGCCGTTGTCGTTGTAGACGCTGTCCGGCTTGACGCGCTCACCCTTGTCGTTCAGGTGGAGCTGGGTGCCGCCGATGGAGGTGACCAGCGGGTCCGACGAGGGCCAGGAGTTGACGCGCTTGTTGTAGTAGGTCTTGCCGTCCAGCTTCATGTCCGTGGCGCCGCCGTCACCGGAGGAGGCGAGGACGGTCACGTGCTTGCGCCGGGCGTCCTCGAAGGCGTACCGCAGCTTCTTGATGCTGGAGAAGTCGCCCTTGTCGAAGCCGGGGAAGGTGTTCTCGGTGGCGCCGAAGCTCTGGCTGATGACATCGCCGACACCCTGGTCGATCAGGTGCTTCTCGGCGGACATCATCTCGGGCAGACCGGTGGTCCCCTCGGTCTCCGAGACCGCCGTCTCCACCAGGACGATCTTGGCGCCGGGCGCGACGGCGTGGGCCATCTCGACGTCCAGCGTGGTCTCGCCGGCCCAGCCGGTCATGTCGGAGTTCTTGGGGTCGAACGCGGGGACGTGGCCCCACTTGACGACCTTGACCTTGGTGCTGGGCAGCCCGAACTGCTTGCTGTAGACGTCCAGGTCGTGCTGGACGGTCGGGGACCCGAAGGAGTCGACGATGACGATCGTGCGGCCCTTGCCGGTGATCCCCTTCTTGTACAGGGGGTTCAGGTGGTAAGCGGTGCGGTACTGCAGCGGGTTGTAGCAGTTGATGTGCCACTTGGCCTGGCACTGCTCGGTCGGAAGGGGGCTGGCCACGCCGTGGACCAGGTTGTGCCCCGCGATGGCCGGTGCCGCGAAGGTGTGCGGTACGGCGGCGGGCGCGGCGGTGGTGGCGCCGGCCTGGGAGGTGGCCGCCAGTGCGGCGGCGGCGAGTGCGACGGTGGCGGCGGACGCCGCGACGCCGCGCCCGGTACGGGCTATGTGCATGTAGGTCCCCTGAGAGATCCTGAGACGTCCCGAGTTGGGCGAACCAACTGGACGAAGTGGTCAGGCGCATCTCATCGGGAGAGTCATGGACAGAACAAGACTCTTGAACCGCCGATATCAAATCCTTTGCCAACAGGCAGAAAACGGGTTACCCCGGCTGGGCGCACATGCGAACGGCCGGAGCCCCCGCACAGTGGGCTCCGGCCGTTCTGTCCGACCTGTCCGTGGCAGGTCAGAGCGCGAGTCCGGTGAGAACCAGCACGCGCTCGTAGGTGTAGTCCTCCATCGCGAACCGCACGCCCTCGCGGCCGACGCCGGACTGCTTGGCGCCGCCGTACGGCATCTGGTCGGCGCGGTAGGACGGGACGTCGCCGATGACCACGCCGCCGACCTCAAGGGCGCGGTGGGCGCGGAAGGCGACCTGCAGGTCGTGGGTGAACACGCCTGCCTGAAGGCCGTACTTGGAGTCGTTGACCGCGGCGAACGCCTCGGCCTCGCCGTCCACCTTCTGCACGGTGAGGACAGGCCCGAAGACCTCCTCGCAGGCGAGGGTGGCGCCGGCCGGTACGTCGGTGAGGACGGTCGGCGCGTAGGAGGCGCCGTCGCGGTCGCCACCGGTGAGGAGCGTGGCACCGGCCTCGACGGCCTCCTTGACCCACGACTCGACGCGCTTGGCGGCGTCCTCGCTGACCAGCGGGCCGACGTCCGTCTTGGCGTCGGACGGGTCACCGGTGACCTGGGCCTCGACGGCGGCGACGATACGCGGCAGCAGACGGTCGTAGACGGAGGCGTCCGCGATGACCCGCTGCACGGAGATGCAGGACTGGCCGCCCTGGTAGTTGGAGAAGGTCGCGATACGGGTCGCGGCCCAGTCCAGGTCGGCGTCGGAGGCGAAGTCGCCGAGGACGACCGCGGCCCCGTTGCCGCCCAGCTCCAGCGTGCAGTGCTTGCGCGGCACCGAGTCCATGATCGCGTAGCCGACCTTCTCGGAACCGGTGAAGGAGATGACCGGCAGCCGCTCGTCCTGGACGAGGGCGGGCATCTTGTCGTTGGTGACCGGGAGGATCGACCAGGAGCCGGCGGGCAGGTCGGTCTCGGCGAGCAGGTCGCCGAGGATCAGGCCCGACAGCGGGGTGGCCGGGGCCGGCTTGAGGATGATCGGGGCACCGGCGGCGATCGCCGGGGCGACCTTGTGGGCGCACAGGTTCAGCGGGAAGTTGAACGGCGCGATGCCGAGCACGACACCCTTCGGGAAGCGGCGGGTGAGGGCGAGCCGGCCCTGGCCGCCGGCGTCGGTGTCCAGCCGCTGGGCCTCGCCGCCGTTGAACCGCCGGGCCTCCTCGGCGGCGAACCGGAACACGGAGACGGCGCGGCCGACTTCCCCGCGGGCCCACTTGATCGGCTTGCCGTTCTCGGCGGAGATCAGCTGGGCGATCTCCTCGGTGCGCTCGGCCAGCCGCTTGCTGACGTGGTCCAGGGCGGCGGCGCGCACGTGTGCCGGGGTGGCGGCGAACTCGTCCCGCACGGCGTACGCGGCGGCCACGGCCTCCTCGACCTGGGCGTCGGTCGGCACACTGACCTTGCCGACGAGCCGGCCGTCCCACGGGGAGGTGACGTCGAAGGTGTCCTCGCCGGTGACCTGGCGGCCGGCAAGCCAGAAGGCATGGGTGGAAGTCATGTCGTGAGTCCCGGCCCTTCCGCGTTGGGGGTGTTGTTTCGGTTCGCTGTCCACGGTAGGGCGGGGGCGGCCAGGGGTCGTTTGTCCGAGTCGTAGCAGTCGGGATGGGTGCTGCGCCGGAATGGCGGGGTCACCCGCAGTGCTCGGGCAGTGGGCGAGTGCCTGGCGGAGCACGCAGGGGCGTCCCCGGGGTGGTCACTCCGTCGACGTCGCCTTCAGGGCGAGCCACAGCTCCATCCGCACGTCGGGATCGTCCAGCGACCGTCCCAGGATCTCCTCGACCCGCCGCATCCGGTACCGCAGCGTGTGCCGGTGCACCCCCAGATCCGCCGCGGCGGCGTCCCACTGCCCGTGCCGCGACAGCCACGCCCGCAGGGAGGCAACCAGATCGCCCCGCCCCGTCGCGTCATGCTCGTGCAGCGCCCGCAGCAGCCCGTCGGCGAACGCCTTCACCGCGTCGTCGGCCAGCAACGGCAGTACCGACCCGGCGGCCAGCTGCTCGTGTTCCACCAGTACGCGCCCCCGCCGCCGGGCCACGGACAGCGCCTGCTCGGCTTGTTTGTAGGCCGCGGCGGCGGCGATCGGTCCGGCCGGCGCGGACAAGCCGACGACCAGCTCCTCCTCGTCACCCCCGGCCTGCTCGGGCGCGGCTCGCGCCGCCTCCAGCGCCGCCGCGTACTGCGTACAGGCGGCCACCGCCGCGCCCCCGTCGGCGGCGAGCACCACCAGCCGCTCCCCTTCGGGTACGACCAGTACGGCCTCCCCGGAGCGCGCGGCGGCGGACTCGACGGTCTCCGCCAGCCCGCCCAGCAGGTCCCCGCCGGTGCCGGCGGCGGCGAGAGCGGCGGCCGGGGACGCCTGCTTGGCGGCACCGGGCACACGCGCGTGGGCATGGGCATGGGCGTCCGCGTGCGCCCGTGCGGCCGAGCCGGACACCGACTCGGCGACGATCACCCGGAACGGCGCGTCGAGCAGCCCGCCGTACAGGTCCCCGGCGACGGCACGGGCGTGGTCGGGCTGACCGGCGAGCAGCATGCGCAGCACCGCCGTACCGATGCGCTGCTCGGCCGCGTGCAGGGAGCGGGAGCGTTCGGTGGTGAGGGTGAGCAGGGCGATGGCGGAGTGGACGGCGTACCGCTCGGCGGTGCCGAGGGCTGCGGCCGTGCCGACGGCCAGCGCGGCGCGCGGCCGCCGCCCCGTGCCCAGGGAGTGCAACTCGACCCGGTCCTCGTGATCGGGCCCGCCGACGACGGAGGAGGCCGGGGCGGGCCGCTCCCGCAGCCGCTCGACCTCGGCGGTCAGCCGGGCGGCCCGCCGGCCGGCCCACTCGGGCGCGGCGGCGACGACGGCGCCGGAGGCGTCGTACAGGGCCGCCCACCCGTCGACCTGGGCGGCGAGCGCACCGAGCAGCCCCTCGGGCCCGGAGTTCAGCGCCTGCTTGGTCAGCTCACGCTGCGCGGCGAAGCCGGCCGTGACGGCCCGGTACTGGTCGGCGGCGATGGCGGCGGACACGGCCTTGCTGATGGCGAGGAAGGGGGTGCGGCGGGGTACCTCCAGCAGCGGCAGCCCTTCCGCCTGCGCGGCCTCGACAAGCGCCTCGGGAATCTCTTCATAGTTCACCCCGACGGCGAACCCGAGCCCGACGACACCGGCGCCCACCAGGCGCTTCACATACCGCCGCATGGCCTCCGGGTTCTCCGCGTCCAACTTGAGCGCGGTGATCAGCAGCAGCTCGCCGCCCTCCATGTACGGCACGGGGTCGGCCAGCTCGCTGACGTGGGCCCAGCGGACGGGCACGTCGAGGCGGTCCTCGCCCGCGCGTACGGTCAGCTTGAGCGCGGAGTGGTGGACGAGCGAGGCGAGGGTCGGGGGCATGGGGCCTTCACGGTGAGGGAGATCGGCTGCTGCTCTTTTGATCTTTCGGCGACCTGTTGGCCGCAACGTACGAACGGCCTACGCCGATTCTGCCTCACCGTACGGTCCCCCGGGGCCCCGTCACCCCCGCAGATCCACCAGCAACGGCGGCGCGTGCTCCCCGCGCACACTGGTCAACGACAACACGGCATGCCCCGCCGGCACCCCGTGAGCCAACTCGGAAGCCGACCAACGCTCCCGCTCCACCTGCCGAACGGTGACGGCCTCCGTGGTCACCGCCTTGCCGGTCACCAGCTTGCGCAGGGCATGGATGGCGCGTGTCATCGGCTGGTCCGCGAACACGGTGTGCCGAGCCACGTCCCGGGTCTCCACCCACTGCGTGCCCCAGGCTTCCGCGAACCTGCCGCCGTCCCATGTGGTCACCCCGGAGAACGCCATACGGCAGCCCACGGCCGCGTACAGCGGCCCGTGCAGTACCTCGGGGACGTCACCGACCGTACGCAGAGTGAGCACCACGGCCGCGTTGCAGGACCGCAAGCGCTGGATGCGGCGGACGGACTCGGCCGTCACCGCACCGGTGGCATCGTCGAGGACGAGGCAGGCGAAGTGGGCCCGCTCGCCTGTCGGCACCACGGCGCCGAACTGGGCGAGCAGCAGCCGGGTGACGATCCGGGACACCTCTTCGTGTCCGCGGTCGGGCAGGTCGATGCGCACACGGAGCGGATGATGGGCGACGGCACGCAGGGAGAACGGCCGAGCACTCCCACCGTCCCCGCCGAAGAACTCGGCGAACGCCGGCCGGTCCAGCACGGCGAGCCGGTCGGCGAGGACCGGTCCGGGATCGCCCGCGGTGCCCGACTGCCGGGCACGCGCTTCCAGTTCCCGGCGCATCGCGGTGTGCTCGTCCCCGGCGAGCGCACCGCGCAGCGCGGCAAGGGCCGAGGACTCACCTTCCAGCAGTTCTCGCAGCACGGGCAGCGTCGGGAAGCGTCCGTAGGCCGCCCGGTAGGGGCCGAGGAACTGGGCGAGCGCGGTCACCGCCCGCTGACCGCTCACCGAGTCGAGGTCGCCGACCAGCCCCTCCGCCAGAAAGACGGCCGCCTCGTCGGGGTCGTCGGAGTCCGCGTACGGGTCGAGGTCGTGCACGGACGCCGGGTCGCCGAGGCGTACGACCACGTCGTAGGCCGAGTCGGGTCCGAGCGGAGTGCCGGCCGCACACACGGCGACCACGGCGCACTGCCCGGCGAGCGCCTGCAGTCCGAGCGACTCGACGACAGGCCGGATCAGGTGGCGCGTCTTGCCGGAGCCGGAGGGTCCGACGGCCAGCAGCGAGGTGCCCAGGGTGTCCGGCGCGAGAGCGGCTCCGGCCCCGCCGTAGGCGAGCGGGGTGCGCTCCCCTGGCACCCACTGCCCGATGCGCACCTGTCCGGCGAGCAGATCATGCCGGGCGGCCCGGCTGGGCAGGTCACGGTCGCCGGACGGGTGGGTCCATGCGGCGCCGCCCTCGCGCAGCACTGTCTCGGCGAAAGAGGAGACCCGGGCCCGGGCACGTGCCACAGTCCACATGTGGCCGATCCTGGCGCAGTCCACGTCGTTCATCCGGCCGGCGTCAACCTCGGCGGCGAGAACGTCCGCGGCCTGATGCTGACCGGCCTCGCGCAGTTCCGGCCACTGCGACGGCCGCCGGTCGACGGCCGGTTGCGGGACCTCAGCCGTCCTGGCCCGCGCCCGCGCGGCCAGCGCCTCCTTCGCGAGGGGCCACCAGCCTCCGGCCCGGGCGAACGGCCACAGCACCAGCAGGGTGATGAGCGCGTACAGTCCGTCGGTGAGCGGCTTGGACGCGAACACACCATAGTCTCCGGTGATCAGAACGATCAGGGAGAACAACGGATCCTGGACGGGCAGGGCGTCCCAGCCGAGGCCGAACGCGCTCGGGAAGACGAAGGCCAGCGCGATCAGCGCCCCGAGAGCGGCGACGAGGGCGCGAGCGGGTTGCTCACACCGCATGACGACGTGCCGGATGATGTTCGCCCAGCTGCCCAGGCGCGCCATGACGTAGATGAGGATCGCGAAGAACACTCCGTCGGCAACCATCTTTGCCTCGGCGCCCTGGTAGCTCTTCGGCGACGCGGTGCCGCTCCACCACCAGTCGTCAGGGGTGAGCAGCTTGAGAACCGTCCACTGGTACGGGATCGTGCCGTGTCGCCACAGTGACCATAGGAGCAGTCCCGCCGCCAGGGGGACGATGAAGCCGACGATGGTCACGGGGGCCAGTCGCTGTCCCGGGCGTGCTGCCTTGGGCAGGCGGTAGCCGTAGCGCCAGATGCCGGGCTCGACGGCCGGACGCGGCTGGTCGAGCCACTCGGCGGCGGGCGAGCGGGATTGCGTCGGGTGGAGGGCGTACCCGGGTGGCACGGCCGACGGCGGGTCCGGCGCGTGCGTCGGCCGTGGCGGCACGGCAGGGGCGCCGTATGGCGGAGCCGCGCCGCTGTACGGCGTAGCGGGCCCGTTCCGGGGCGCCGCGGGCATATCCGTCGGCTCTGCCGGGCGCGGCACAGGGTGAGCGTGCGTGCCCCGCGTGTCCTGCGTCCCGTCGCTGTCCATCGCCCTTGCCCCCTGACCAGCCGCTCCGTCCACCATCAGCGAGTCAATCTAATGCCCTCGCAAGGGGAGTTCAGCGATTGCGTGGCAGGGCACGCGGTGAGATGCGCGAAAGCCGTCGCGTCGTCCTCCCAGTTCCTCTATATCCACTCCGGACAACCGTTCTTCCCGACAACGCCCACATGGAGCATGCCCACCCCCCGCCCCCGGCCCTAGCCTGCGGAGAAAGATAGGTAAGCGGCTGAAAACGCACCGCCCGGGATCGTCCGGGATCGCCCGGTACGCAGATCAACGCTAGATCATCAGGGAGCCACCCATGACCGCACTTCCGCAGGAGCGTCGCGTCGTCACCGCCATCCCCGGCCCGAAGTCGCAGGAGCTGCAGGCCCGCCGTACCGCTGCGGTCGCGCAGGGTGTGGGTTCCGTGCTGCCCGTCTTCACCGCGCGCGCGGGCGGCGGGATCATCGAGGACGTCGACGGCAACCGGCTCATCGACTTCGGCTCCGGTATCGCCGTGACCAGCGTCGGCGCGTCCGCCGAGGCCGTGGTGCGGCGGGCCTCCGCCCAGCTCGCGGACTTCACCCACACCTGTTTCATGGTCACCCCCTACGAGGGCTACGTGGAGGTCGCCGAGGCGCTGGCCGAGCTGACCCCGGGTGACCACGCCAAGAAGTCCGCGCTGTTCAACTCCGGCGCCGAGGCCGTCGAGAACGCCGTCAAGATCGCCCGCGCTTACACCAAGCGGCAGGCCGTGGTGGTGTTCGACCACGGGTACCACGGGCGGACCAACCTGACCATGGCGCTCACCGCCAAGAACATGCCGTACAAGCACGGGTTCGGGCCGTTCGCGCCCGAGGTGTACCGGGTGCCGGTGGCGTACGGCTACCGCTGGCCGACCGGGGCGGAGAACGCCGGACCGGAGGCCGCCGCGCAGGCCATCGACCAGATCACCAAGCAGGTCGGCCCGGACAACGTCGCCGCGATCATCATCGAGCCGGTGCTGGGTGAGGGCGGCTTCATCGAGCCGGCCAAGGGCTTCCTGCCGGAGATCGTGAAGTTCGCCAACGACAACGGCATCGTGTTCGTGGCCGATGAGATCCAGTCCGGCTTCTGCCGGACCGGGCAGTGGTTCGCCTGTGAGGACGAAGGGATCGTGCCCGACCTCATCACCACCGCCAAGGGCATCGCCGGCGGGCTTCCGCTCGCCGCCGTCACCGGGCGTGCGGAGATCATGGACGCCGCGCACGCCGGTGGCCTCGGTGGTACGTACGGCGGCAACCCCGTCGCCTGCGCGGGTGCGCTCGGCGCCATCGAGACCATGAAGGAGCTCGACCTCAACGGCAAGGCCAAGCGCATCGAGGAGATCATGAAGGGTCGCCTCACCGCCATGGCCGAGAAGTTCGATGTCATCGGTGATGTGCGTGGGCGCGGCGCCATGATCGCGATCGAGCTGGTCAAGGACCGGACCACCAAGGAGCCGAACCCCGAGGCCACCGCCGCGCTCGCCAAGGCCTGCCACGCCGAGGGCCTGCTGGTCCTGACCTGTGGCACCTACGGCAACGTGCTGCGCTTCCTGCCCCCGCTGGTGATCGGCGAGGACCTCCTGGGCGAGGGTCTCGACATCATCGAGCAGGCCTTCTCGCGCATCTGAGCGAGAGGTCCGCACCTGTGACGGGGTCCTGCGGCAGGCCGTGTGAAGAAGGTGTGCGAGGTGGATGACGGGACGCGATTCCGTCTGCCCAAGCGCCTTTGCCTGCCGTAGGTTCTACCCAGATGAGAGATACACCCCGCCCACAGGGGACTGTGGGCGATTTCAGGCCGAGGCCTCCCCAGCTTCGACCTGGCCGTGCCCTCGCGCACACAACCGGCGCCTGACGGCTCCGGGATCTCCTCACCGATCGGACGGTCGCCGCCCCAAACCCCCCGGGGCGCGCGACGTTCCGATCCGGACGGCCGCCTCGGAACGCCCCCCCTGTTCCGGGGCGGCCGACCTCCTTCGCGCCGGGCCCGTCTGTCAAGCTGAGCGCCGTGTCGACCGCAGTCCGCCGCGCCCCGCTCCTCGGCCTCCCGGCCGTCCTCTTCGCGCTCATCACCTGGCAGGTGGTCGGCCACGGCCCGCTGCTGCGCCTGGACGCCCGCCTCAGCCGGGCCCTCGTCCATCCGGACCCGTTCTCCGAGCTGCTCTCCGACCTCGGGAACATCCAGGTCGCCGTCCCGGTGCTGGTCCTGGCCCTCGGGTGCGCGGCCTGGCGGGGACGTGCCGCCGGTGCGGACCGGTGGTGGCTGCCGCCGCTCGCCGCGGCCGTCCTGATGGCGCTGGTCCCGGCGGTCGTCGTACCGCTCAAGGACTGGACCGCACGGCCGGGGACCCCCGAGATGCCCACCGGGGTGGGGTATTTCCCCTCCGGCCACACGGCCACGGCGGCCGTCGCCTACGGCTCCGCGACCCTGCTCCTGCTCCCCTGGCTGCGCTCCACGGCCGCCCGCCGCACCCTGGTCGCCGGCTGCGCGGCCCTCGTCCTCGGGGTGTCGTACGGCCTGGTCCGCCACGGCTATCACTGGCCGCTGGACGTGGTGGCCAGCTGGTGTCTGTGCACCATGCTGCTGACCACCCTCGCTCTGTTCGTCGGCCTTGTCAGCGGAGGCGGGACGGCGGCCGGGTTCCGTCGGGCGCGTACGAGCCACGGTGCGTCTTCTTCGTCGGACGGTCCAGGGTCTCGTTCTTCGTCGGACGGTCCGGAGTCTCGTTCTTCGTCGGACGGTCCAGAGCCTTGTTCTTCGTCGGACGGTCCAGGGGCTCGGTGACCCCGGAGGGAGCCGCAGCGGTGGAAGCCGGCGCCGAGCCGGGCGCTAACCGTCCCGCTCCCCGCCCCTGGCCTGTCCCGCCGCCGCCTCGTGCATCGCCAGCTCCAGCAGCGCCGGGTCGGTCAGGGTGCCCGAGCCGTCCGGCGGCACCAGCCAGCGCACACCCTGGGCGGCCCGGCCCGGATACGGCACGACGATCCAGGTGCCGGATCCCGCGGTACGGATGCCGGTGCCGAGCCAGCGGGCCGCCGTGCCCGGGGGCACGAAGAACCCGACCCGGTTGTCACCGAAGTCGGCGAGTACCGGGCCGGGCTGGTCGAGGACCCGGGTGAGCACGTCCAGGGTCGGACATCCGAGGTCGCCCGGCAGGATCAGCACGTCCCAGGCCCGGCCGGCGGGCAGCAGCGCGACACCGAGGGGATTGCGCTCCCATGCCCAGCGGCAGGCCGCGGGATCCGGCGCGACGGATACCAGCCACTCGACGGCCGTCTTCGCCCCAGTCATGAGAAGGCCTCCCTCTTCTCTGGCCCGACCGTCCTGTGCGGCCGCGTCAGGAGGAGAGAGGAAGGCCTTCCGGGTGCATTACGCGGGTTCCGCGACCTGCTTCAAGTGACGTGGCTCACACCCGTGCGGGCTCAGCTGTCGAAGCCCAGACCCAGCCGGTCCATCGTCCGCAGCCACAGGTTGCGTCGGCCGCCGTGCGCGTCCGCACGGGCCAGGGACCACTTGGTGAGCGCGATCCCGGTCCAGGCGAACGGCTCGGGCGGGAACGGCAGGGGCTTCCTGCGGACCATCTCCAGCTCTGTCCGCTCGGTGCGCTGCCCGTCCAGCAGGTCCAGCATCACGTCGGCGCCGAAGCGGGTCGCACCGACGCCCAGGCCGGTGTAGCCCGCCGCGTACGCGACCTTCCCCTGGTGTGCCGTGCCGAAGAACGCCGAGAAGCGGGAGCAGGTGTCGATCGCGCCGCCCCAGGCGTGGGTGAACCGGACGCCCTCCAGCTGCGGGAAACAGGTGAAGAAGTGGCCCGCGAGCTTGGCGTACGTCTCCGGCCGGTCGTCGTACTCGGCGCGGACCCGGCCGCCGTAGTGGTGGATCGCGTCGTAGCCGCCCCAGAGGATGCGGTTGTCGGCGGACAGGCGGAAGTAGTGGAACTGGTTGGCGGAGTCGCCGAGGCCCTGTCTGTTCTTCCAGCCGATCTCCGACAGCTGGTCGGCGGTCAGCGGCTCGGTCATCAGGGCGTAGTCGTAGACCGGGACGGTGTAGGAGCGCACGCGGCGCAGCAGGCTCGGGAAGATGTTGGTGCCGAGGGCGACCCGTCGGGCGTGGACCGCACCGTACGGGGTGCGTACGGCCATCCCGGCGCCGTACTGCTTCAGGGTCAGCGCGGGTGTGTGCTCGTACACCCGCACCCCGAGCTGCTTGCACGCCTTCTTCAGGCCCCAGGCCAGCTTGGCCGGGTGCAGCATCGCCACGCCCTCGCGGTCCCACAGGCCTGCCTCGAAGGTGGGCGAGTTCACCTGCTCGCGCACCGCGTCGGCGTCCAGGAACTCGATGCCGTCGGCGAGGCCCTTCTCCTCCAGTTCCCGGTGCCAGTCCTTCAGTTCCCAGGCCTGGTAGGTCTCGGTGGCGACGTCGATCTCGCCGGTGCGTTCGAAGTCGCAGTCGATGCCGTGCCGGGCGATCGCGGCCTCGATCTCGTCGAGGTTGCGCCGGCCCAGCTCCTCCAGGGTGTGGATCTCGTCGGGCCAGCGGGTGAGGCCGTTGGGCAGGCCGTGCGTGAGGGAGGCGGCGCAGAAGCCGCCGTTGCGGCCCGAGGCGGCCCAGCCCACCTCGCGGCCTTCCAGCAGGACCACGTCCCGCTGCGGATCGCGCTCTTTCGCGTTGAGCGCGGTCCACAGCCCGCTGTAGCCGCCGCCGACGACCAGCAGGTCGCAGGTGTCGGTGCCGGTGAGGGCGGGCTCGGCGGGTGGCTTGCCGGGGTCTTCCAGCCAGTACGGGACCGGCTGGGCTTCGGAGAGAGAGGAGATCCAGTTGTCTTTGCCACGGCTCATGGCGCTTGGGGCCATGATTTCAACTCCCTACAGAGGACGTTCCTGAAAAGGACGGGCCTGGGAGGCCTACGCCTTTTGCTTGTTCCGGCGATTGGTGATGACCATCGAGGTCAGGACGAGGAGCACGGCGACGAGGAACATGGCCGTACCGATGACGTTGATCTGGACGGGCGTGCCGCGCTGCGCCGAACCCCACACGAACATCGGGAAGGTGACGGTCGAGCCGGCGTTGAAGTTCGTGATGATGAAGTCGTCGAAGGAGAGCGCGAACGACAGCAGCGCGCCCGCGGCGATGCCCGGTGCCGCGATCGGCAGGGTGACCCGCAGGAAGGTCTGCACGGGGCCGGCGTACAGGTCCCGCGCGGCCTCCTCCAGACGCGGGTCCATCGACATCACGCGCGCCTTGACCGCGGTGACGACGAAGCTGAGGCAGAACATGATGTGCGCGATCAGGATCGTGTAGAAGCCGAGCTGGGCGCCCATGTTGAGGAACAGGGTGAGCAGCGAGGCGGCCATGACGACCTCGGGCATCGCCATCGGCAGGAAGATCAGCGAGTTGACGGCGCCGCGGGCGCGGAAGCGGTAGCGGACCAGCGCGAAGGCGATCATCGTGCCGAGGATCGTGGCGCCGATCGTCGCCCACACGGCGATCTGGAGGCTGATGGAGAGCGAGCCGCACATGTCGGCGACGCCGCACGGCTGCTTCCAGGCGTCCAGGGAGAACTGCTGCCACGCGTAGTTGAAGCGCCCCTTCGGTTTGTTGAAGGAGAACACGGTGACGACGACGTTGGGCAGCAGCAGGTACGCGAGAGTCAGGAGTCCCGCGATGACGACGAGACGGCGCTTGAGCCAGGTGACGAAGGGCATTTAGACCAGGTCCTCCGTCCCGGACCGGCGGATGTAGATCGTGACCATGGCCAGGATGGCGGCCATGAGGATGAAGGACAGGGCCGCGGCCGTCGGGTAGTCCAGGATCCGCAGGAACTGCGTCTGGATGACGTTGCCGATCATGCGGGTGTCGGTGGAGCCGAGGAGTTCGGCGTTGACGTAGTCACCGGCCGCGGGGATGAAGGTCAGCAGGGTGCCCGAGACCACGCCCGGCATCGACAGCGGGAAGGTGACCTTGCGGAAGGTGGTCCAGGGTTTGGCGTACAGGTCGCCGGCCGCCTCGTGCAGCCGCCCGTCGATCCGCTCCAGCGAGGTGTAGAGGGGAAGGATCATGAACGGGAGGAAGTTGTACGTCAGACCGCAGACGACCGCCAGTGGTGTGGCCAGGACGCGGTCGCCGGCCGTCCAGCCGAGCCAGTTGGTGAGGTCCAGGACGTGCAGCGAGTTCAGCGCGTGCACGACCGGGCCGTTGTCGGCGAGGATCGTCTTCCAGGCCAGGGTGCGGATCAGGAAGCTGGTGAAGAACGGTGCGATCACCAGGATCATGATCAGGTTCCGCCAGCGGCCCGCGCGGAAGGCGATCAGATAGGCCAGCGGATAGCCGAGCAGCAGGCACAGCACGGTCGCGGCGGCGGCGTACGCGACGGAGCGCAGGAACTGCGGCCAGTACTCGGACAGGGCGTCCCAGTATGTCACGAAGTGCCAGGTGACCTTGTAGCCCTGCTCCAGGGAGCCCTGCTGCACGGACGTGGAGGCCTGGTAGATCATCGGCAGCGCGAAGAAGACGATCAGCCAGAGCATGCCGGGCAGCAGCAGCCAGTACGGGGTGAACCGGCCGCGTCTGCGCGCGGGCTTCTTCTCCGGTGCGGTGGGGGCGAGGGGCGGGGGCGCCTCGGTGAGCGTCGACATCAGGCGGCCGCCTCTTCCTCGGTGCCCGCGTCGATGTCCTGAGCGGCGTCGAGACCGAAGGTGTGCGCCGGGCTCCAGTGCAGGACGACGTCGGCGCCGGGCACGAGCCGGCCGTCGCGCTCGACGTTCTGGACGTACACCGCGAGTTCGTCGCAGACCGGGCTGTCGATCACGTACTGGGTGGAGACGCCGATGAAGCTCGCGTCGGCGATCTTACCGGTGAGGCGGTTGCGGCCCTCGGGGATCGAGCCCGCGTCGTCGGCGTGCGTGAGCGCGATCTTCTCGGGGCGGATGCCGACCAGGACCTTGCCGCCTGCCGTCGTGGGGGCGGAACATCGCGCCTCGGGCAGCACCAGCTTGCCGCCGGCCGCCTTGAGCACGATGTCGTCGCCGTTCTTGGTGTCGACCTCGGCCTCGATGAGGTTGGAGGTGCCGAGGAAGTTGGCGACGAAGGTGGTGTTCGGGTTCTCGTAGAGGTCGGTGGGCGAGCCGAGTTGTTCGACGCGGCCCGCGTTCATCACGGCGACCGTGTCGGCCATGGTCATGGCCTCCTCCTGGTCGTGCGTGACGTGCACGAAGGTGATGCCGACCTCGGTCTGGATGCGCTTGAGCTCCAGCTGCATCTGGCGGCGCAGCTTGAGGTCGAGGGCGCCGAGCGGCTCGTCGAGCAGGAGCACCTTGGGGTGGTTGATGAGGGCGCGGGCGACGGCGACGCGCTGCTGCTGGCCGCCGGAGAGCTGGTGCGGCTTCTTGCGCGCCTGCTCGCCCAGCTGGACCAGCTCCAGCATCTCCTCGACCTGCTTCTTGACGCTCTTGATGCCGCGCCGGCGCAGGCCGAAGGCGACGTTCTCGAAGATGTCGAGGTGCGGGAAGAGGGCGTAGGACTGGAAGACCGTGTTGACCGGCCGTTTGTACGGCGGCAGGTGGGTGACGTCCTGGTCGCCGAGGCGCACGGTCCCGGAGGAAGGTTCCTCCAGGCCGGCGATCATGCGCAGGGTGGTGGTCTTGCCGCAGCCGGAGGCGCCGAGCAGGGCGAAGAAGGAGCCCTGCGGCACGGTCAGGTCGAGTGGCTGTACGGCGGTGAAGCCGTTGTCGTAGGTCTTGCTGATACCGGAGAGGCGGACGTCGCCGCTGTTGTCTGGTGTCGTCATCGTCGTCACGCCCCTGTGAGCTTCGAGAACTTCTGCTGGTAGGCCGTCTCTTCCTTCGAGCTCAGGGAGCGGAAGGCATGGGACCTGGCCTGCATCGCCTTGTCGGGAATGATCAGCGGGTTGTCCGCCGCCGACTTGTCGATCTTCGCAAGGTAGGGCTTCACATTCGAGACGGGGCTCACGTAGTTGATGTACGCGGCGAGCTCGGCGGCCGGCTCCGGCTCGTAGAAGTAGTCGATGAGCCGCTCGGCGTTCGTCTTGTGACGTGCCTTGTTGGGGATCAGCATGTTGTCGGTCGACGTCATGTAGCCGCTGTCGGGGACGACATAGCCGACGTCCGGGCTGTCCGCCTGGAGCTGGACGATGTCACCGGCCCAGGCGACACAGGCCGCGAAGTCGCCCTTGGTGAGGTCGGAGGTGTAGTCGTTGCCGGTGAAGCGGCGGATCTGGCCCTTGTCGACGGCCTTCTGCAGGCGGGCGATCACCGCGTCGAAGTCGTCGTCGGTGAACTTCGCCGGGTCCTTGCCCATGTCGAGCATCGTCATGCCGACGCTGTCGCGCATCTCGGTGAGGAACCCCACGCGGCCCTTGAGTTTCGGGTTGTCGAGCAGGTCGGAGACCGACTTCACCTCGATGCCGTCGAGCGCCTTCTTGTTGTAGGCGATGACGGTGGAGATGCCCTGCCAGGGGTACGAGTAGGCGCGGCCCGGGTCCCAGTCGGGGGCGCGGAACTGGTCCGACAGGTTGGCGAAGGCGTGCGGCAGGTTGGCCGGGTCCAGTTTTTGGACGTACCCGAGGCGGATCATGCGGGCGGCCAGCCAGTCGGTGAGCACGATGAGGTCACGGCCGGTGTCCTGGCCCGCGGCGAGCTGCGGCTGGATCTTGCCGAAGAACTCGTCGTTGTCGTTGATGTCCTCGGTGTACTTGACCTGGATGCCGGTCCGGCGGGCGAATGCGTCGAGCGTGGGGTGGCGTTTGCCCTTGTCGTCCACGTCGATGTACTCGGGCCAGTTGGAGAAGTCGACGACCTTCTCCTTGGCCGAGTGGTCGTCCGCGGACACGCCGCCCTGCGTCCTGGTCGCCGCGGGGATGCCACAGGCGCTCAGCGCGCCGAGTCCGCCGGCCGCGAGCGCACCACCCGCGGAGGCCCGCAGCAGGGACCGGCGGGTCATGGCGGCCCGGCCGTTGCGGAGGCTGCGCCGCATCGCGGCGACTTCGACCGGTGTCAGGCGGTCGGGCTCGTACTGCTCCATGCGCGTGGTGCCCTTTCGGGAGTGATCGGCCTGGTCGGTGGCCTGGTCGTCGCTAGCGGTCCCCGAAGACGGTGCGGTGCCAGTCCTTCGCGGCCACCGCGGTGTTGTCGAACATTACGTGCTTGACCTGCGTGTACTCCTCGAATGAGTACGCCGACATGTCCTTGCCGAAGCCGGACGCCTTGTAGCCGCCGTGCGGCATCTCACTGATGATCGGGATGTGGTCGTTGACCCACACGCAGCCCGCCTTGAACTCACGGGTGCAGCGGTTGGCGCGGTAGACGTTCGTGCTCCACGCGGAGGCGGCGAGGCCGTAGGGGGTGTCGTTGGCCAGCCGGATGCCCTCATCATCACTGTCGAAGGGCAGCACGACCAGTACGGGGCCGAAGATCTCGGACTGGACGATCTCGCTGTCCTGGGCGGCGTCGGCGATCAGCGTCGGCCGGTAGTAGGCGCCGTTCTCCAGCTCGCCCTTCGGTGCCTCGCCGCCGGTCACCACGCGCGCGTAGGCACGCGCGCGGTCCACGAAGGCGGCGACCCGGTCGCGCTGGACGTGCGAGATGAGCGGCCCGAGATCGGTGCCCGCGGCGAACGGGTCCCCGAGCCGCACGGTCTCCATCAGCGCGGCGGTCTGCTCGACGAACGCCTCGTACAGCGGTCGCTGCACGTACGCGCGCGTGGCGGCGGTGCAGTCCTGTCCGGTGTTGATGAGCGCACCGGCGACGGCGCCGTGGACGGCGGCCTCCAGATCTGCGTCGTCGAAGACCACGAAGGGCGCCTTGCCGCCCAGCTCCAGATGGAGCCGCTTGACGGTGGCGGTGGCGACCTCGGCGACGCGCTTGCCGACGGCGGTGGACCCGGTGAAGGAGGTCATGGCGACATCGGGGTGACCGACCAGGTGCTCCCCCGCCTCCCTGCCGGTCCCGGTGACGATGTTGACCACACCGTCGGGGAGGCCCGCGTCCGTGGCGGCCTGGGCGAAGAGCAGCGAGGTGAGCGGGGTCAGCTCGGCCGGCTTCAGCACGATGGTGTTGCCGGCGGCGATCGCCGGGAGGATCTTCCAGGCGGCCATCTGGAGCGGGTAGTTCCAGGGTGCGATGGAGCCGACGACGCCGATCGGCTCGCGCCGGACGTACGACGTGTGGTCGCCCGAGTACTCGCCGGCGGACTGTCCCTGCAGGTGCCGGGCGGCGCCCGCGAAGAAGGCGGTGTTGTCGATCGTCCCCGGTACGTCGAACTCGCGGGTCAGCTTCAGCGGCTTGCCGCACTGCAGCGACTCGGCGCGGGCGAAGTCCTCGGCGCGGTCGGCGAGCACGGCGGCGAACCGGTGCAGGGCGTCGGAGCGCTCGCCCGGGGTGGCCGAGGCCCAGCCCGGGAAGGCCTCGCGCGCGGCGGCCACGGCCGCGTCGACGTCGTCGGCGCCGGCCAGTTCGCAGGTGTACACCTCCGCGCCGGTGGCGGGGTCGACCACGGCGTGGGTCCGGCCCGAGGTGCCCTTGGCCAGCCGGCCGGCGATGAACTGCGCGCCGTCGGCGAATCGCTCCTCGGCGGGGAATCGTTCCGGGGTGGCGGTGCCCGGCTTGTGCATGTCGCTCTCCTCCGCCGTTCGCCCCGTCCCGGGGGTGGGTGGCGTAGCTCCAGCTCGATTTGAGTGCCGATCCTGACAGAGGCAGTGGACTCCAACAAGTGATTCCGTTGTTGCCTTTTGGTTACGCGACGGAATCTGTCGACCAGGTGTCGAGTCGGGGCCGAAAAGGGCGGACGGAGTGTCAGTGGTGCGTGCCAGACTCGCGTGCATGGGGAAGATCGACGGGGTGGAAGCCCTGATCAAGGAGGTCCGGGCGGGGGCCCGGATCAGGTATCTGCACTTCTGGGGGCACCGGCCGCGGCCGGACGGCCGGATCGGCGCGAGCTGTCTGAGCCAGTGGTGGCCGTCCCCGTTCAGGGTGGACGGGGTGGAGTACACGACGGCCGAGCACTGGATGATGGCCGGCAAGGCGCGGCTGTTCGGGGACGCGGAGGCGGAGCGCCGGGTGCTGGCCGCAGAGCATCCTTCTCAGGCCAAGAAGGCGGGGCGGCTGGTCCGGGGCTTCGACGAGGCGGTGTGGGAGCGGGAGCGCTTCCGGATCGTGGTCGAGGGCAGTGTCCACAAGTTCGCGGCGGACGACGACCTGCGCGGGTTTCTGCTGGGCACGGGCGACCGGGTGCTGGTGGAGGCGAGCCCCGTGGACCGCATATGGGGCATCGGCCTCGCGGCGGACGACGAGGCGGCCTCGGATCCGGAGCGGTGGCGGGGGCCGAACCTGCTGGGGTTCGCGCTGATGGAGGCGCGGGAGCGGTTGTCGGGGGCGGGGGCCTGAGCGGACCGGGAGCTGGGGGGCCGGCCTGATGCCCAGCCCCCGTGCGCTTCCTGGTCCGCCGGGACCGTCAGAGCGTGCCGGCGCTGAAGAGGCTGGCGAAGAAGACGAAGACCAGCAGCGGCAGAAGCACGGTGGCGACGATGCCGCAGACCAGACCGGCGGTCGCCGCGCCCCTGTTGGTGGCCTCACCACGGTTGGCCTTGCCCCGGCCGACGGCACCGAAGATGATCGCCAGGATGCCCAGGATCATCCCGAGGATCTCCATGGCGATGGTGAGGCTGCAGACCACTCCGATGATGCCCAGCACCAGTCCCGCGGTGCCCATGCCGTTGCTCGGCTGCATCGGCATCGCATAGCCGGGGGGCTGCGGGTATGCCGCGGGCGGCGCGGCCGGGTAGGACGGCCCCGGACCCGACTGGGGGTAGCCGTAGCCGGGCCCGGACTGCTGCGGGTATCCGTATCCCGGCTGCTGCTGCGGAGCCGGCGGGCCGAAACCAGGTTCTGGGTTGATGTTGGACATGAAGCGGGTTCCCCTCCGTTGACGATCAAGGCATCGTAATGGCCGCACGGAGGGGAGGGAGCGGGTTCCGGCCGACGGCTGCCGGAAAGGGCCACGGTCCGACGGACTCAGCGGCCGGCGGCCACCGTCACCGGGACGCTGCGGGCGGAGTTGTCGTCGTACGGGTCGGAGTGCTTGTTGCCCTCATGGATGGCGGCAGTGATGCCGATCGCGAGCAGGACGATCACGACGATGCCGAGCACGATGCCGACGACACCCATGATCAGGCCCGCCTGGGCCTGGCCGTGGTTGGTGGCCTCGCCGAGATCGGCCCGCCGGCGGCCCTTGATGCCGAAGACCACCGCGAGGATGCCCAGCACCACCGAGACGACGCCGTACATGCAGAACAGACACAGGGAGAGGATGCCGAGCACCATCGCCGCGGTGCCCATGCCGTTCTGCGGGGCCATCGGCATGCCGGGCCAGCCGTAGCCGGCGGGGTAGCCGGGGTAGCCGTAGCCGCCGGAAGCGGGCGGTGCGGGTATGCCGGGGCCCGAGGGCGCGATCGGCGGGGGCGGTACCGCCTCGCCGCCCACCGGAGCCGTGCCAGGCACGCCGAATCCGGGGGCGGCGGCTGACGGCGGGAAGCCGGGAGGAGACGCGGGCGGCGCGAAGCCGGGGGCGGACCCGGGCGGCGCGAAGCCGTCGGTCGGCAGGGAGGTCATGGTCGCCTGGTCGTGCACGGACGGCGGCTGCACGGGCGGTTGAGCATCCGCCTGGGGCGGCTTCTTCTCCAGCGAAGTCCGCTGCTCGGGCGGCGCCCACAAGTTGTAGTCGCCCCCCGAGGAGCCACTCGGCTGCGCTCCGTCACTCACGGGCATGTCCCCCTCGGTCGTTCGTCCCGCCATGCTACGACCTCGCCACCGGACCACTGCGGCCCGGTCCCGCCTGATCCACGCGGGGCACGCGCGGCGGACGGATCCCGGCGCGCACACCCGGAGGCGCGGCCTCCGCCACCCGACCGGTCCGCCGAAAGCACGAGCAACGGCAGGCCTCGAGCACCGCCGCGCCGCGCACCACCCGACGGACCGGACCTCGTGCGGGCGCCGGCCGCACCGCGCCTCCGCCGACCGGTCCGCACCCGACGCCCGCCTACGATGTCGTCCGTACCACCGATCAGCCGATCACCCGCGCCTCGCCCGCACCGGGCCGCCGGCGCCCTGCCCGGGGAGGACCCCATGACCGACAGCAGTTCCGTACCCGCCGCCGGCACGGCCGACCGCGATCTGCGGGCCTTCATCGCCGGACTGCCCAAGGCCGAACTGCACGTCCACCACGTCGGCTCCGCCTCTCCGCGTATCGTCTCGGAGCTGGCCGCCCGCCACCCCGACTCCAAGGTGCCCACCGACCCCGAAGCTCTGGTCGACTACTTCACGTTCACCGACTTCGCGCACTTCATCGAGGTGTACCTGTCGGTCGTCGACCTGATCCGCACCCCGGAGGACGTCCGGCTGCTCACCTACGAGGTGGCCCGCGATCTGGCCCGGCAGCAGGTGCGGTACGCCGAGCTGACCATCACGCCCTTCTCCTCGACCCGGCGCGGCATCGACGAGCTGGCGTTCATGGCGGCGATCGAGGACGCCCGCAAGGCGGCCGAGGCCGAGTTCGGGACCGTGCTGCGGTGGTGCTTCGACATCCCCGGTGAGGCCGGCCTCGAGTCCGCCGAGGAGACGGCACGGCTCGCCACCGACGACCGGATCCGCCCCGAGGGGCTCGTGTCGTTCGGGCTGGGCGGGCCCGAGATCGGCGTACCCCGGCCGCAGTTCAAGCCGTACTTCGACCGGGCCATCGCCGCCGGCCTGCACTCCGTGCCGCACGCCGGCGAGACGACCGGCCCGGAGACCGTGTGGGACGCGCTGAACGAGCTGCGCGCGGAGCGGATCGGGCACGGCACCAGCTCCGCGCAGGACCCGAAGCTGCTCGCGCACCTCGCCGAGCACCGCGTTCCGCTGGAGGTCTGCCCGACCTCCAACATCGCCACGCGCGCGGTCCGCATCCTGGACGAGCACCCGGTCAAGGAGTTCGTGCGGGCGGGGGTGCTGGTCACGATCAACTCCGACGACCCGCCGATGTTCGGCACCGACCTCAACAACGAGTACGCGGTGGCCGCCCGGCTGCTGGACCTGGACGAGCGGGGTCTGGCCGGACTCGCCAGGAACGCGGTGGAGGCGTCCTTCCTGGACGCCGAGGGCAAGGCCCGGATCGCGGCGGAGATCGACACGTACACCAGCACCTGGCTCGCCTCCTGACGCCCACCACAATGGGGGGCATGCAGACCGTGACCGCCGTGGCCCACCGCGGCGACCCCTACCGCTTCCGCGAGAACACCGTCGACTCACTGCGTTCCGCGCTCGACCGGGGCGCGGACGCGGTCGAGATCGACGTACGACTCACCCGCGACGGCGTCCCCGTGCTGCTGCACGACACGACGCTCACGCGGCTGTGGGAAGTCGACCGGCCGCTCGGCGCGCTGTCCGCGGAGGAGCTGCGCGGGCTCACCGCGGGCGGTGTGCCGACGCTCGCGGAGGCGCTGGCCGCGACCGGTGACTGCCGGGTGATGGTGGACCTGTGCGGACGGCCCGACCGGCGGATGGTGGACCGGGTCATGGACGTGGTCCGGCAGAGCGGTGCCCGGGAGCGCGTCTACTACTGCGCGGGTGCCGAGGCGATGCTCGCCGTCCGCGCCGCCGACCCGGCCGCCGAGATCGCCCTGACCTGGACCACCCTCGCCCCGCCCCGGCCCGCACTGCTGGACGTGGTCCGCCCGCGCTGGCTCAACTACCGTTTCTCGCTGGTCAGCCGGGAGCTGGCGGCCCGGATCCAGCGCGACGGACACCTGCTGTCCGTGTGGACCCCGGACACCCGCCGCTCGATGAGCCGGCTGCTGGACCTGGGCGTCGACTCGATCACCACGAACCGGATCGACGCCCTGCACGCCCTGCGCAACGGCGGTTAGGCGCTCCGCCGGCTGGGGCATGGCCGCGCAGGAGCACTGCACGCGCGAGCGCGCCGCGCGCCCTGGGCCGGCCGGCCCGGTCGTGACGTCCTTCTCGACCGCGTCCCAGGTGGCCGTGAACACGCTCAGGCCGTAGTCGGCGCCGCGTTCGTGCACGGTGGGGGTGACGCTGCTGCCCATGGAGACGTACTCGTCCTGCCCCATCTGCTGGGTGCCGGCCGGCAGGACGGCGTAGCCCGTGGCCGGACTGTTCCGCGGCCGAGCGGTGCCCGAGCCGCTGTTGCGGGAGATGTCACACTGCCCGTCGTGCCCGGGGCCGGTACAGCGCGGCCCGGCCAGGCCGCCGCCGTGCGCTTCGGGTACCCGGCGTTCAACCGCTGACGTGCCCCGGCTCCAGCGCCTCCAGCCGCTTGATCTTCTTCCGTACGACGTACAGCGGGACGACTCCGAACACCCCGAAGGACATGTCGATCAGGCTCCACCAGAAGGGGATCCCGCGGACCGGACCGCAGACCAGGGCGAGCGGGATGATGCCGGCGCAGGCGATCATCCCGAACTCGACGACCCAGATGTTGCGGACGGGGTCGCGGTACGGGCCGTAGAAGGCGACCGCGATGACGAGGTGGGCGAAGGCCAGCCAGTCGGTGCCGTAGAGCAGGAACGGGTAGTCGGCGTCGGCGGTGTCGAGTCCGTTGCGCACCCGCGTGATCCAGGCCATGAGCCGGGGCAGGTGGTCCGGCACGGACAGGGCGCGCAACGCGCTGTCGGTCCAGCGCAGTTCGTGCACCAGGGGGAAGGCCGTGGCCCCGCTGAGCACGAGGCACACGACGAAGAGGACCAACCAGACGCGAATGCCCCTGAGCAGGGCGGCTCTGTCGCTCATGGGAGGAGCGTACGCCCGCAGTTGAACGCGTTCAAAACTGCCCCGCGTTCAAAGCTGCCCCGCTCCCTGCTGTCACCCCAGCCGGTCGTCCAGCGGCACCTGCCACACACCCGGCAGATGCCCGTCCAACTCACCCGGCTCGAAGCGGCACATGCCCACCGCGTGCCAGAACTCGCCGGTGACGTCCCCCTCGTACTTGTAGCCGCCGGACGGGGCGAGCGCCGCCCAGCCACCGGGCATGCCGACCAGGGTGACCCGCAGGGTGGCCGGGGCGTCGGCGGGGACGTTCCACAGCCGTACCGTGCCGTCCTCGCCGCCGCTGGCCAGCAGGGAGCCGTCGGGGCTGAACGCCACCGCGAGGATCCGGCCCGTGTGGCCTCTCAGAACATCCGTCTGCTCGCCGGTGTCCGGGTTCCACAGGCGGACGGTCCGGTCGTCACCCGCCGTCGCCAGCAGCGGCCGCGAGGGATGGACGGCCGCGGTCCAGAGCTTGCCGGTGTGGCCCGTCAGCCGGTGGTCGGCCTCGCCGTCCTTCCAGATCACCGCCGTACCGTCCCAGGAGGCGCTGGCCAGCCAGGAGCCGTCGGGGGCGAACGCCACGGCGTACACCCGGTCAGTGTGGCCGTCGAGTTCGGCGGTGATCCGGTGGCCGTCCACGTCCCAGATCCGCACCTTGCGGTCGTCGCAGCCGGTGGCCAGGACCGCGCCGTCGGACCGGAAGTCGATCGCGCGGACCCGCCCGTAGTGCTCGCCGATGGTGGCGACATGCGCTCCGGTGGCCCGGTACCACAGCCGTACCGTGTCGTCGTCGTTGGCGGTGGCCAGCAGTTCGCCGTCGGCGCTGAACGCCTCCGCCCACACATGGTCGGTCTCGACGTCCAGTTCGCGCTGGTACTCGCCGGTGGCCGCGTTCCACAGATAGACGTCGCCGTCGCTGCTCGCGGTGGCCAGCAGCGGGCCCGCGGGCCCGAACACCGCGGAGACCAGGCGGTCGCTCTGCCCGGTCAGTTCGCGCAGCCGCCGGCCGGAGGCGCAGTGCCACAGCCGTACGACACCGTCGTTGCCGCCGGCCGCCAGCAGGGTGCCGTCGGCGCTGAAGGACAGCGTGCCGATGCGCCGCCCATGGCCGCGCAGAATGCGCCGGCCCTGGCCGGTGCCCGGCTCCCACAGCCGTACGACACCGTCGTTGCCGCCGGTCACCAGCAGGGTGCCGGGGCCCTGGGCGGGCGTGTCGCCGTGCGGGCGGAACTTGCACACCCACACCGAGCCGCGGTGCTCGGCGGGCTGCCGGCTCAGCGTTGCCGCGACCGGGTCGGCCGCCGGGTCGATCCGCCACAGCCGGACCACCCCGGCGCTGTCCCCGGCGGCGAGCAGGGGCCCGTCGGGATCGAACAGCACCTGGTACACGGCCCCGCGGCAGCCGCCGAGCAGCCCGGCCGAGCGCCCGGTGGCCAGGTCCCACAGCCGCACCTCGCCGTTGGTGTCGCCGCTGACCAGCAGGGCGCCGCCGGGGTGGAAGTCCAGGGTGTAGACGCGGCCGGAGTGCCCGGTGAACGTGTGGCGCGGCGTGCCGGTGGCGAAGTCCCACACGCGCACCGTGCCGCCGCGCCCCTCGTCGCCGCGGTCGGCGGTGGCCAGCAGGGTGCCGTCCGGGCTGAACCGCGCCCGGTACACCACGCCGTGGTGACCGGGCAGTTCCCCGGTCTGCCGCCCGGTGGCCAGGTCCCACAGGCGTACGACGGTGGAGGCGTCCCCGGTGACCAGGGTGGCGTCGCCGGGCCCGAACGCGACCGTGTAGACGGGCGCCGTGTGTCCGGGCAGCCGGTGCAGCGGGGTGCCGGAGGCGGTGTCCCAGAGGGTGACCACGCCGTCGGCGTCGCCGGTGGCCAGGCGCGAGCCGTCGGCGTCCAGGGCGAGGGGCCACACGCCGTTCGGGTGGATCTCCAGCCGGTGCAGGCAGCGGCCGGAGACCGGGTCCCACAGCCGTACCGTGCCGTCGGAGCTGCCGGTGGCCAGCACGCGTTCGCGGAACTTGACGGCGTAGACCCGTCCGGTGTGGCCCTGCAGGGTGCGCAGGGCGATGCCGGTGGCGGCGTCGCAGACCAGGACGCCGCCGTCCTCGCTGCCCACGGCGAGCAGTTCGCCGTCGGGGCTGTAGGAGATGGGCTCGGGCAGCCGGATGCGGGCCTCGTAGCCGTACGGCACCCCGACCGTGGAGGGCCGGAAGCCGGAGTCGACGGCCATGCCGGGCGCGATCGCGGCTCCCCGGAGTTCCGGGGTCCGGTCCAGGGACCCGGTGGTCGCCGAGATCAGCGCCGCCCGCCGCCACCGGCCGCCGTCCACCCGGGCACCGGTCAGGTCGGTGCCGATCAGCCGGGCCCGCCTGAGGTCGGCGCCGCGCAGGTCGGCGCCGGTGAGATCCGCGCCGTCGAGCCGGGCGCCGGTCAGCCGGGCGCCGCGCAGGACGGCGCCGGAGAGGTTGGCGCCGACCAGCCGGGCGTCGGTGAGGTCGGCGCGGGTGAGGTCGACGCCGGAGAAGTCGCGGTGGGACAGGTCCTCGCCGGCCAGGGCGGCGCCGCGCAGATCGGTGTGGGCGGGCACGCGGAGCCGGCTGAGGATCTTCACGGCGTTGGCGTGGCCGGCGTCCGAGGAGGCGTCCCCGGGGGTGCCGGACAGCTCCCGCTCGGCCCACGCCTGGCAGATCCGGTGGTCGGCGAGGTCGCACAGGAAATCGACGGCCAGCTGGCTGAGTTGGCGCCGCCCCAGCAGGGCGCCGTCGCCGTCGGTGAGACGGCGGGCGCACTCACGGGCGACGAGCCACTCCACCACCGAGCCGTGGATGAAGCGGAACACGCCGTCGTCGCTGCGCACCAGCAGACTGCCGGAGCCGATGGCGTGCGCGGTCTGCGGCACCGACAGCCGGGCGTCCGCGAGCCCGCTCAGGGTCTCGGCGACATCGGTCAGCTCGTCCAGGCGCAGCGAGTCCTGCCCGCTCTCCCACAGCCGCAGGGCGAGCGCGGTGACCGCGTCCCACAACTGCTCCACGGAGAGCCCGGGGGCCCGGCCGGGGCCGCCGCTGCCGCGCTGGACCTCGAAGTTCAGCCAGGCGGTGAGGACCTCCTGATACAGCCCGGCGGGGCTGAGGGCGCGTCCGGCACCGGCGACCGCGCGCAGCCGGTCGTCGTCCAGGTCGGCGACGAAGCCGAGCAGCCGGGGGTTGCGGCACAGGGCGAGCAGGTCGGGGATGGCGTCCAGCAGCCGCAGCCGGTGGTCGGCGGCGCGTTCGTCACCGTCGTAGCGGTTGACCAGATAGGCGCGGATCTGCTGCGCGGTGAACTCCTGGACGGCCAGGACCCGGCGGTGCGGAAGCAGGCCGACGCGTTCGCCGAGCGCGGTCAGCACCTGGCCCTGGGAGCGGAAGTGCTGGGTGCGGCTGGAGACCACGATCTTGGCGCTGTCCACGGCGGAGTCCAGCAGCACCTGCAGACGCTCGGCGGCGCGGTCGTAGGTGACCTGGTTGACGAGCTCGTCGAACCCGTCGAAGAGCAGCACGATCCGCCCCTGCTGGAGCATGTACCTGAAGGCCCGCAGGTCGATGTTGTCGACGCCGTGGGC
The DNA here is from genome assembly GCF_040634095.1 of Streptomyces sp. NPDC007205. Classification (NCBI taxonomy): domain Bacteria; kingdom Bacillati; phylum Actinomycetota; class Actinomycetes; order Kitasatosporales; family Streptomycetaceae; genus Streptomyces; species Streptomyces sp. NPDC007205. The sequence continues at coordinate 26,961 of NZ_JBEYEW010000022.1, read as the reverse complement.
GGCGAGGTGCGCGGCGACCAGCCCCTCGAAGGAGTACGCCCGGTCCAGCGCGTGCAGCTCCACCAACAGGGGTACCAGATGCGGAAGTTCGGCGGGGACGCGGCGGGCCAGCTCACGCAGCGCGAAGGTCTTGCCGTGCCCGAAGTCGCCGAGCAGCAGCAGGAAGCGCCCCTGGTCGGAGTCGAGCAGCCGCAGCATCTCGTCGACGAGTCCGTCGCGGTCCTCGGCGTCGAGGCGTTCCACCTCCCGGTACCGCTGCGGCAGGTACATGCCCGGGGGGTAGCGCGGGTCGGTGCGCAGTCGCTCGCTCTGCGCACCGACGTATCCGCGCAGGTCCAGCAGGCCCTGGAACTCGGTGAAGCTGCGCACCCGGACGCCTCGCCGCCGGGCCGCGTCGCGCAGCTCGCGGGCGGGCGGCGGGCCGTCGTGGACGAGTTCGGCCTCGCTCTCGGCGTCGGCGGCGTGCACGAGGGCCACGAACCGGTCGACGTCCTGCGCGGTCGGCGTGCCGGTGTGCACGGCCACGCGCTGCTGCCGGACGAAGCCGGACTGGGTCCAGGTGACCAGCAGTTGCGGCAGCGGCCCGTCGACCTGGCGGATCTGGGCGCCCTCGTGGCGGGTGCGGCACACCTCGGCGACCCGGGCGAGCAGTGTCTCCACCGGGCTCGTCAGGGCGCGCGGCTCCGGCTCGGGTTCGGGGAGGCCGTTCCGGCCGGCAGGGGGCACGGGGTCCGTGCGAGGCGTCCCGCCCCCGGGGTCCCCGGGGTCCCCGGGTCCGAAGGCGCGGTGGGAACGGTGCCACCGGACCGGCCGCCGCTGCGGCTCCCGCGGCCCGTCCCAGACGGCCAGTCCCTCCCGGCCGACCCGCAGCAGCTGGTGCCGGCCGGGCCCGACGGCGCCGATCACCGGAACCTCACCGGAGGCGGTGGTGAGTACGGGCAGCGCACCGGCGTCGGCCGGGCCGTGCAGCAGCAGGTGCAGCCGGGGCGCGGTCAGCCGGGTCAGCACATCGGTGTCCCGCAGCGGCCCGGCACCGTCCAGGGCGGCCGTGCCCGGCGCACCGGCCCGGCGGACTCCGGGGGCGGCGGGCCGCGCGGCACCCGGCGAGTGCCGTACGGCCCCGATCCTCAGCCACCCCTCCGTCTCATGGGGCCGCAGCGCCTGCGCGAACCAGGCGGCCTGCTCGCGCCCGATCAGCCCGTACTGGTCGTCACGCCGGTGGCTGTAGGCCATGGACGAGTTCAGCCCCGCGACCACGGTGTGCAGCTCCGGCACGGGAAAGAGGGTCCACGGCTGATCACTGTCGAAGACGACGTCCAGCCCCTGGTACAGCTCCTGGAACAGCCGGGCGAAGTGCCGCCACTTGGGCCAGTACGGCGGCCGGGGCGGCATCTCGTCCGCCTCGCAGGTGCTGAAGTAGGCCTGGCAGGCAGCCTGGTTGACGTCCTGGCCGCCGGGGACGAGAGCGACCCGGTGCGGTTCGAGCCCGAGCAGGGCCCGCATCCCGGTGAGGAAGGCGAGGGCCTGCTCGAACTCGCGCCGGCTGCCGGAGGCGGTCAGATCACCGGTCACCACCAGCAGGTCCGGGGAGGGCGCCCCGGCATCCGCCAGCTCGACCAGGTCGCCCCAGATCGCCGCCTGCAACTCGGCGGGGTCCTGCCCCCGGCCGAAGGCGGGCCCGGCCAGCTGGAGCACGGTGACCGCCTCCCGCTCGCCGGCCGCCGCGGACAGGCGCGGATACGACGGCGGCGCGGCGGGCCTGCGCCGCCCCGCCCAACCCGGCCCGCCGAGCGGCCGCCCGGGACCCGGGGCGGACGGGGCGGACGGGGCGGTGTGGCCGTTCGCCCCCGGGTAACCGGGCGGCAGACTGGGCCGGGCCCGCCCGTCGAGGGCCTGCCGCACCCGGGCGAGCAGCAGCTCCCGCGCCGCCCCGGCATCGGCGACCGGCACCAGATCCACATAGGTGATGGTGGCCAGCAGCCCCTCCACCGGGATGTCCTCGACCCGCACGGTGATCAGCCGCCGCTCCGGCGCATCCGGATCCGCCCGCAACGCGGCCTGCCACTCCATCCGCCCGTACCGGGACCGCTCGTAGTTCCGCGACAGTACGGCGATGACGGCGGCGGACTCGCTCACCCCCCGGTCCATGAAGTCGACGAAGTTCGTGCCCGGCACGAAGTCCCAGGCCTGCAGGACCGTGCGGTACCCGGCCTCCTCCAGGGTCCAGGCGATCCAGGACGCCCAGCGTTCGTCGGCCGGCGAGTAACTGATGAAGAAGTCCAATGGCCCGGTGCTGTCCCCCGGGGTGTTCTGACGAGCCACCATGTATTGATAATGCCGTGAAAAGAGAGGTTGATACCGGTCGTTTCCAGGCGTTCGAAGACGCCCTGGTCACAGCGACGTACAAACGTGCGACCCTTCCCACCGTGCGTGCCTTATTTTTGCGTCTGCATGTCCTCGACCGGGTGGCGATCGGTCTGCTGGTGACCGGACTGCTGTGCGTGGCCACGGGATTGCTGCCGACGGATTCCGCGTCCGACGCCATGACACGCATCGCCCCGCTCCTGGCCTTCCTGGGCACGGTCATCGTGCTGGCCGAACTGACCAGCCGGGCCGAGGTGTTCGACGTGGTGGCGGCACGGGTGGCGAGGGCGGGGCGGGGCAGCTATGCGTTGCTGTTCCTGCTGTGCGTGCTGTTCGCCGCGGTCACGACGATCGCCCTGAACCTGGACACGACGGCCGTCCTGCTGACCCCGGTGATGCTGGCGCTCGCCTCCCGGGTGGGCATCGCGCCGGTGCCGCTGGCGATGACGACGGTATGGCTCGCCAACACGGCGAGCCTGCTGCTGCCGGTGTCCAACCTGACGAACCTGCTGGCCGCCAACCGGGTGGCGCTGTCGCCGCTGGGCCTGGCGGCCCGGATGTGGGCACCGCAACTCGCGGCGCTGGCGGTGACGATGGCTTGTTTGTGGCTGTTCTTCTGGCGCCGGGGGCGGCGTGGGGAGCCTGTGGTGGACGAGTCCGGCCTGATGGCGGCCGTACCCGTGTCGGGACCGGGCGCGGCCCGTGCGACGGATGTGCGCGTGGATGCCGCCGACCGCTATGTGCCGCCCGCTGTGCACCGCCCCGCCGACGCGGTGCTGTTCCGCGCCTGCGCGCTCGCCTGCGCCGGCTTTCTGCTCGCCATCCTGGTGGCCGACGTACCGCTGTGGACGGCCTCCGCGACGGCCGCGCTCGTCGCCGTGGCGGCATTCGGGGTACGGCAGCGGTCCGCTCTTCGCCTGTCGCTCGTCCCTTGGCGGCTGCTGGTCATGGTTCCGGGCATGTTCCTGGTGGTCGAGACGTTCGACGCACACGGGCTGCACCACCTGCTCGCCTCGGCGGTCGGCACCGACGGCGGCACACTCGGCCAGTTCCGCGCGGCAGCGGTCGGCGGCGGCCTGTCCAACGCCCTCAACAACCTCCCGGTCTACCTGGCCGGGGAGGCGGCCGTCCCCGTGGGCAACCACGACCAGCTCCTCGCCCTGCTGATCGGCACCAACGCCGGACCGGTGGTGACACCGTGGGCGTCCCTGGCCACGCTGCTCTGGTACGAGCGCTGCGTGTCGTACGGGGTACGGGTGCCGGTCCGCCGGTTGTTGGGGACGGGTGCGGTACTGGCGACGGGCGCGGTGGGTGCGGCGGTCGCCGTACTGGCGTTGACCTGAGGCGGAGGGGTGAGAGTGATCGAGACCGGTTACTGCGCGAGGAGGATCGCGCGGACTGGGGACAGCGGCTACGGCGTGGCAGGGAGATCCACGGCATCGGCGCCTGGTCCGCGGGCAAGCTCGTCGGCATCGCGTGGCGACCTTCAAGGGGGTCATACGTTATGACCACCCACTGAGGTGACGAAACGCCGATCAGGGTTACCTCACGCTGAGGGTCTCCCGGGACGGGGACCGGACGTGGTGGGGGCCGGCGAGGACGTACCGGCCGCCGGAGGACGCGGCGCCGCTGGGCCTGTCGGGGCGGTTTCCGCCGTGTGGATGTGCTCGGTGCCGGAAGAGAACGAGCTGACGAGGTCCAGCAGGTGCGGCAGCATCTCCGGGCGGCCGGCGACGAAGGACCGTCCGGCGTCGGGGCCGCCGAAGCCGCCGGCGAACTCGGCGCCGTCGAGGTGCCGCAGGGCGATGCCGGCCTCGCGGGCGAGCAGCGCACCGGCGGGCAGGTCGATCGCCTCCGCGCGGTAGCCGACGAAGCCGTCGATGTCGCCGCGTGCCAGCATCGCCCAGGCCACCAGGGGCGCCCAGAGCTGGAGCAGGCGCCGGGAGCGGAGTTCGAGGGTGTGCCGCAGGGCGCAGGCCACCGGGTCGTCGCGGGAGACGCCGTGGCCCTGCGTCCAGGCCAGCAGCGGCCCGGCGGCCGGAAGCGGGCGGCCCCGCGCGGCCACGGCGAGCCGCCCGCCCGGACCCCGCGCCCCACCGCCCCGCAGGGCGGACCACGTACGGCCGGTCATCGGATCGTGGACGACCCCCACGACGGGCGTGTCATCGACACACAACGCGATGCCGACGACGTAGACCGCCAGCCCGATGACCACGTTGTTGCTGCCGTCGAGGGGGTCGATGAGCCAGGTGCGGCCGTCGTCGTCGCCGTCGCCGCTGAGTTCGCCGGACTCCTCGGCCAGGATGCGGTCGCGCGGGAAGCGGGCGCGGATCCGTCCGATCACCAGCTTCTCGGCGGCTACGTCCAAGTCGGTCACGACGTCGCCGAGTTCACCTTTCTGCCGTGCGGCGAAGCCGTCGGGGAAGCTGGACCGCAGCAGTGCCCCGGCCTCCTCGGCGGCGGTCACGGCCGTTCGGTGCTCACTGCTGTAGCCGGGGTCAGGGTTCGGGCTCATGGATCCTCCTGAGGGCGGCCCGAGCGATCCGGGCGGTCTGGGTCGCGTCACACGTGCTGCGGACCATGCGGTGCCCCGGCGCGGACAGCGGGCCCAGCGAGAGGTCCACCCGGCCGGGCAGGGTCCGCCCCAGCACCAGGGTGGCGGTGGGGCGGCCGTCCGGCACCACGGTGGTGTGGAACTCGCCTGCCGGGAGGGCGTAGGTCTGGCCGGGCGCGCTGGTGTGCTCGGCGCCGGGCCGGCAGCGCACCAGCCGCTCGGTGGGCCGCAGTTCGTCGACGCCCGAGGGATCGCTGAGCACCTCGAAGATCCGGTGGGTGGCCGCGCCGGCGTCCTCCTCGATGTGCATGCGCCGGTTGCCGAGCCGGCCGTACAGCACGGTGCTGGTCAGGTCCCAGCTGTGGCAGTGCACCTGGGGGGCGGTCCGGTCGGGTTCCGCCTCCGGGGTGCGGAAGACGTGGACGCAGACGCCGTCGCCGCCGTCGCGCAGGACGGGGAAGCAGACGAACCCCAGGGGATGGCGGACCGCGCGCAGGGCGCGGCGGCCCGAGGCGATCCGGTCCAGTTCCGCTGTGGCGTGTCGGATCAGCTCGGCGGTGGCGTGCCGCCGGGCGGCCCGTTCCAGGGCCGGGTAGTCCATGTTCCATCCCCCTTGGCCGGAACACGACGCTCACCTGCGGTACGGGTTCTCCGCGCGCAGCGCCTTGTCGATGATGTCGCCGACGTCACGATCGGTGAAGCTCGACGGAAGTGGCAGGCCGAGCCGGTCGAGCAGGCGTCTGACCTCGTCGACGGTGGGCTCGTCGGCGAGGGGGACGGCCTCGCGCAGATCGAGCTTGACCGCCTGTTCGCGGCTCTGGTGCAGCTCGGTGACGTAGTAGTCGTACAGCGGCCGGTCCCGCTCCACGTACAGACCGACCCGGCTCGGGTCGTCCTGGGTGATGATCAGGCAGGTGTCCGAGAGGTCGAACCGCAGGGCCGGTGCCACCGAGGACAGGTGGACGTCGATCTCCAGGGTGTCCAGGCGCTGCCGGTGCCAGCTCGCGGCGACGACGGTGGCGTACGCCTCCTTGCGGGTGCGCTCGACGGTCCACTCGCCGAAGCCGCCGCCGAACGTGCTCCGGAAGCGGGCGTACGCGGTGCACACCTGGTCGTCGGCGGGGTTGATGATGTCGATCTTCATGCTGAGCGAGCGCCGCTGACGCTGTGCCTCCAGCACGCATTCGGGCAGAGTGACGGCCCGCAGATAGGTGCCGGTGCCGCCCTTGAAGACCCAGCGGGTGGTGGCGCTCCGGGCCCGCTCGTGCGCGAGCGCGACCTCGGCGCCGGACAGCGTGCGCACCATCGCCAGGTCCTCGATGGCCCGGCTGGTCCCGGCGGCCGCGGCCCGGATGTCGGCCAGCCGCCGGCGGCGCTCGGTGAGCCCGCCGTACACCAGCGCGGCGAGGACCAGCAGGGTGGCGCCGGAGACGATGTTGCTGTCCATGTTGTTGTTGAGGACGTCCATGAGCCCGACGACCACGGCGACGACGATCGCCACGATCCCGTCGGCGTTCCGGACCGCCCACGCGATCCCGTCCTCCAGCCGGCGCCCGGCACCCTGCGGCGTACTGCGTGTCACGTCCACCCTCCCCCGACGGTGGCTTCCATCGTAGGAGCACGGACACGTCGGCAACCATGCATCAATCAGCCGTGCACGCACGGGCGTTCTTGCGGAGGTGGCGCAGTGCGGCGGCGGCTGCCCCGGCGCCGCACATGCCGTGCGCTCCGGGTCCCGGCGGGGTGGCGGCGGAGCAGCAGAAGACTCCTGGCAGGGCGGTGGAGTAGGGGTTGAGAGCGGGCCTCGGTCCGAGGACCAGTCGCGGGACGGTCTCGGCTCCGGTGACGATGTCGCCGCCGGCGAAGTTGGGGTTGGCGGTGGCGAAGTCGGCGGGTGAGGTGGTGCGCAGGCCGACGACGCGGTCCCGGGTGCCGGGGGCGAAGCGTTCGAACTGGCCGATGACGGCTTCGGTCGCGTCGCCGTCGTATCCGTGCGGGACATGGGCGTAGGCGTAGACGGGGTGGACCCGGCCGGCGGACCGGCTGGGGTCGGCCAGGTACTGCTGGCCGACGAGGACGAAGGGCCGTTCGGGCATGCGCCCGCGGTTCACGTCCCGTTCCGCCTGGGCGATCTCGGCGAGGGTGCCGCCGAGGTGCACGGTCCCGGCCTCCCGGGCGTGTTCGTTCGTCCACGGCACGCCTTCTTCGACGGCCAGGTCCACTTTGAAGGCGGCGGGGCCGGGGCGGAAGCGCCGGTAGGCGTTGCGCACCCGGCTGGGCAGCCGGTCGTCGTAGATGCGGGCGATCTGTGCGGGGGCGAGGTCGAGGAGGGTGACGTCGGCGGGCGGGATCTGTGTGTGGTGGGTGATGCGGACGCCGGTGTGGATCCGGCCTCCGTGGGAGCGCAGCGCGCGTTCCAGACTGCGGGCGATGTTCTGCGAGCCGCCCTCGGCTACGGCCCATCCGGCAGCGTGACCGGCGACGAGGATGCCGAGGCCGATGGCCGAAACCAGCGGCTCGGACAGCGGCCGGAAGGAGTGCGCCGCGACGCCGGCCCACAGGGCCCGGGCCCGCGGGGTGGAGAAGAGGCGGGCGAGGACGGTGGCGGGGAGTGTGGTGGGCAGGCCGAAGCGGGCAAGGAGCAAGGGGTGGGACGGGATGCGCAGGAGCGGGCCCAGCACGTCCTGGCTCAGCGCGTCCCAGTGGCGCACCGAGGACTCCAGCAGGCGCCGGTAGCGCGGGCCGTCGGGCCCGAGCATGCGGGCGGTGTCCTGCACGGAGCGCAGCAGCACGCCCGCTGTGCCGTCGTCCAGGGGGTGGACGCAGTCGATGTCCGGCAGCCGCCAGCGCAGTCCGTGGCGTGCGAGGTCCAGCGCCCGGTGCGCGGGCGAGGTGACGGCCATGGGGTGGATGGCGGAGCAGTGGTCGTGCAGCAGGCCGGGCAGGATCGCCTCCTCGCTGCGGGTGCCGCCGCCCACCTCGTCGGCGGCCTCCAGGAGGGAGACGTCCAGGCCGGCCTGGGCGAGGAGGGCGGCAGCGGTGAGCCCGTTGGGCCCGCCGCCGACGACGATCGCGGTGGTCATGCCGGGGCCTCCTCCACGGGTGCCGGTCGGACAGGCCGGCGTCGGCCGGTGAACGGGCCGGCTTCCGGGCAGCAGATCACGCGTACGTCCGCCTCCGCATCTTGTGGGACATCAAACCGGCCTTCTCCTCGTCGCGGGGGCGCCGGCGCGAGCTACGGCGATGGACGTGTCGACCTCCGGCGGCGCTGCCGGGGCCCGGTCGGCCGCGCCGTCGGAGGTCTGTGCCTGATGCCTGGTCCCTGGTGCCGTGTGCCGTGTGCCGTGTGCCGTGTGCCGTGTGCCGTGTGCCGTGTGCCGTGTGCCGTGTGCCGTGTGCCGTTGAAAGCTCGCGCAGTGGCGGAACCGGAGGTCCGGGCGGTGCGGGAAGAGCCGAGCGCCGACGGCTGCGTCGGCGCCGCCGGGCTCGGCTCGACCGGACACGCGGTCCCGACCCCGACCCCGGGCCGGGACCGTGGCCATGCCCGCGTCAGGCCGGCGAGGTGGCTGGCCGGCCGAGGTGACGGGCGAAGAACCGGACCGCGCTGTCGGCCTCGAACCGGGGCAGCTCCTTGTGCTTGCCCGAGTTCACGTGCAACGACTTCTCCTGCGAGGCGAAGGCGTCGAACAGCGCGAGCCCCTCCTCGCGGGAGATGTGCTCGTCGTCCCACTGCAGATCGAACTCGATCGGGATGGTGATCTGCTTCGCCTTCTCGGCCAGGACGTCGGGCCAGTGCTGGCCGAAGACCGCGGCCGTGAACCGTGGTTCCGCGGCCACCAGCGGTATGCCGATGGCGGTACCCATGTTGATGCCCCAGTAGCCGACCGGCCCGTCGGTACCGATCTCCGGGAGCTCCTGGAGGGCGTCCAGGGTCGCCAGGTACTCGGGCACCGCGAGCTCCGCCAGGTGGGCGTTGTAGCGGACGACGATCGGGCCTTCCGGCTCGCCCGCCGCCCTCGCCCGGAACAGCTCCGCGATTTCCTCCTCGTCGTGCGCCGTGCGCGGCCGGTCGCCGTGACCGGGCGCGTCGATGCAGGCGACGTGGAAGCCGCAGCCGGTGACGAGGAGTCGGGCCCGGCCGGTCATCGCCGGGTGCTTCTTGTGGTTGCCGCCGCCGTGCCCCATCAGGACCAGGGGCGCGCGATCGGCGCCGGAAGCCGGCGACCAGAGAACTCCGGGGACATCGCCCACGGTGAAGTCGCGCTCGACCATGCCGTTCGACGACGACTCGGAAGTGAACTTGAAAGAGTGCATGAGGTGTTGCCCTTCGGGAGTGCCTTGTGGTCGAGGCGCTCCCGGCGACACCTGCGTCAGTCGCCGGCCGTGACGGGAAGGGGGAGCACCCACGTCGATACCGCGTTCATGGGTCTCACCTCCTCGGACGGTGTCACGGTCAACGGGAAGCTACCAGCCTGATGATCATGCCTTCAACCCTTTTCCCGCCGCACTCCCCGGCGCCCTAAAGACCCACGATCGTGTTCCACCGCTGCGCGAACTCCACCCGCTCCGTGGAGGTGATGTCGCGGGCGATGGCGAGGCGGGACCGCATGGCGGTGTCCGGGAAGACCAGGGGGTTGTCCGCGAGGGCGGCGGTGTCCTTGTCCTTCGATGCCGCCAGGACCTCCTTGGCGGCCGGGACCGGGCAGACGTAGTTGACCCAGGTGGCCAGCTTCGCGGCGACGGCGGGGTCGTAGTAGGAGTCGATCAGGCGCTCGGCGTTGGCCTTGTGGCGGGCCCGGTTGGGGATCATCAGGGAGTCCGACCACAGCTCGGCGCCCTCCTCGGGTACGACGAAGCGGATGTCGGGGTTGTCCGCCTGCAGCTGGATGACGTCGCCGGAGTACGCCTGGCAGGCCAGCACGTCCCCGCTGACCAGGTCCTTGGTGTAGTCGTTGCCGGTGAAGCGGCGTATCTGGCCGCGGTGGACCTGCCGCTCCACCTCGTCGCAGACGTGGTGGAAGTCGTCCGCCGTCCACCTGGTGATGTCCACGCCGTTGCCCTGCATCAGCAGCGCGAAGGACTCGTCCAGGCCGGAGAGCAGCGTCACGCGGCCCTTGAGGTCGCCCGCCCAGAGGTCCTTGACGTGCCGGATCTCGCGGCCCAGCTTCCTGCGGTTGTAGGCGATGCCGGTGATGCCCGACTGCCAGGGCACCGTGAACCGGCGGCCCTTGTCGAAGGCGGGCGAACGGAGCAGCGGGTCAAGGTACTTGGCCACGTTCGGCTGGCGGGCGCGGTCCATCTCCTGAACCCAGCCCAGCCGGACGAACCGGGCGCACATCCAGTCACTGATGACGATCAGGTCGCGGCCGGTGGACTGGTGATTCATCAGCGCGGGGCTGATCTTGCCGAAGAACTCGTCGTTGTCGTTGATCTCCTCGACGTAGTCGACCCGGATCCCGGTGCGCCTCTCGAACGCCTCAAGTGTGGGCCGCCGGTTGGGGTTGTCGTCGTCGGTGTCGATGTACAGCGGCCAGTTCGCCCAGGTCAGTTTCTTGTCGGCCGCGGACTCGTCGGCCACGGCCCGGTCGCCGGGCGCGACATAGGCGGCGGGCACCCCGCAGCCGGCGAGGGCACCGAGCGCGGCGGTGCCGCCGAGGGCGCGCAGCAGGGAACGGCGGGACGGCACGGACGTACGAGAGGAAGTCTGGGGCACCCCGGAAGGATGCCGCCCGGCGCGGTGAGGAGACAATCGACGCTGCGTCGAGCATGCGCGCGCCGGTCCGACAGGTTGTCGATCAAGGCCGTTCACGCACCGGCCAGGGCCTAGACGACATGGCCTAGCTCCCCGCCAGCCCCAACGCCTCGGCCGCGCCCTGCTCCGGCGGGGCACCGGCACCGGCGTGATCCCCTGCCGGCCGCTCCACTCGGGCCCGCTCAGCGGGACCTTCGCCCGGGAGCGGCCGGCCTTGCCGGGCCCGTCCGGCCGGCGCCGCACCCACCCCGACTTCACGACGCACCCGGACACCCACCTCCCGGCTCGAACTGCCCGGCCAGCAACCGGAGTTCGTCGCAGGGGCGTGACACAGCGCGGCACCCGGACGGGGAGGTGACCCGTCCGGGTGCCGCGCCCATGAACGCCGGTCAGGACCGGCTCCCTGGCGGCGCACCCGCACCCGCACCCGGAAGACGACCGAACCCGGCAGACGCTCAGTCCAGCGAAGTCATCACGTGCTTGATCCGCGTGTAGTCCTCGAACCCGTACGCCGACAGATCCTTGCCGTACCCGGACTTCTTGAAGCCACCGTGCGGCATCTCCGCGACCAGCGGGATGTGCGTGTTGATCCACACGCAGCCGAAGTCGAGCTTCTTGGACATCCGCATCGCACGCGCGTGGTCCTTGGTCCACACCGAGGAGGCGAGGGCGTACTCGACGCCGTTGGCCCACTGCACGGCCTGGTCCTCGTCGGAGAAGGACTGGACGGTGATGACCGGGCCGAAGACCTCCTTCTGGACGATCTCGTCGTCCTGCTTCAGGCCGGAGACGACGGTCGGGGCGTAGAAGTAGCCCTTGTCACCGACCTGGTGGCCGCCCGCCTCGACCTTGGCGTGCGCGGGCAGGCGCTCGATGAAGCCGGAGACCTGCTTGAGCTGGTTCGGGTTGTTCAGCGGGCCGAAGAGGACGTCCTCGTCGTCCGGCTGGCCGGTCTTGGTCTCGGACGCGGCCTTGGCGAGAGCCGACACGAACTCGTCGTGGATGGACTCGTGCACGAGGACGCGGGTCGCGGCCGTACAGTCCTGGCCGGCGTTGAAGAAGCCCGCGACGGAGATGTCCTCGACGGCCTTGGCGATGTCGGTGTCCTCGAAGACGACGACCGGGGCCTTGCCGCCCAGTTCCAGGTGGACCCGCTTGAGGTCCTTCGACGCCGACTCGGCCACCGACATGCCGGCGCGGACCGAGCCGGTGATGGAGGCCATGGCCGGGATGTCGTGCTCGACCATCAGGCGGCCGGTCTCGCGGTCGCCGCAGAGGACGTTGAAGACGCCCTTGGGCAAGATCGAGCCGATGATGTCGGCGATCAGGACCGTGGAGGCCGGGGTGGTGTCCGAGGGCTTGAGGACGACCGTGTTGCCCGCGGCGATGGCCGGGGCGAACTTCCACACCGCCATCATCATCGGGTAGTTCCAGGGGGCGACCTGGGCGCAGACGCCGACCGGCTCGCGGCGGATGATCGAGGTCATCCCCTCCATGTACTCGCCGGCCGAGCGGCCCTCCAGCAGTCGCGCCGCGCCCGCGAAGAAGCGGATCTGGTCGACCATGGGCGGGATCTCCTCGGAGCGGGTGAGCCCGGTCGGCTTGCCCGTGTTCTCCACCTCGGCCGCGATCAGTTCCTCGGCGCGCTCCTCGAAGGCGTCGGCGATCTTGAGGAGGGCCTTCTGCCGCTCGGCCGGGGTCGTGTCGCGCCAGGCCGGGAAGGCGCGGGCGGCGGCCTCCATGGCGGCGTCCACGTCCGCCTCGCCGGACAGCGGCGCGGTCGCGTACGCCTCGCCCGTCGCGGGGTTGACCACCTCGGTGGTCCGTCCGTCGGCGGCGTCCCGGAACTCACCGTCGATGTAGTTGCGCAGACGACGCAGCTCGGTGCTCACTGCCGGCCTCCTGATCAGGTTCTTTACGTCCACTCACTGAGACACCCACCCTAGCCGCCGGGCCCACGTTTTCAACACCCCCACTGCCCGCACTTCTGCGAAATCCGCAAGACATGCAGTCAGAAACAACGGATTTCATTGATTGGGCCTTGCGAAACTATCGAGACGTCGTGCACAGTGAGGTCGTGGCCAGTCGAAGCGCAGACCAGAGGGACTCCTCCCGCGAGTCCAGGAACGGCACTCCCCAGTTGGACGCCGTCTCCCTCGCCATCATTCAGCAGCTCCAGGAGGACGGCCGCCGGCCGTACGCCGCGATCGGCAAGGCCGTCGGCCTGTCGGAGGCGGCCGTGCGCCAGCGCGTGCAGAAGCTGCTGGACCAGGGCGTGATGCAGATCGTCGCCGTCACGGACCCGCTCACCGTGGGCTTCCGCCGGCAGGCGATGGTCGGGATCAACGTCGAGGGCGATGTCGAGTCGATCGCGGACGCGCTGACCGGCATGTCGGAAGTCGAGTACGTGGTGATGACCGCGGGCTCGTTCGACATCCTCGCGGAGATCGTCTGCGAGGACGACGACCACCTGCTGGACGTCATCAACAAACGCATCCGGTCCCTGCCCGGAGTGCGCTCCACCGAAAGCTTCGTCTACCTGAAGCTGAAGAAGCAGACCTACATGTGGGGAACCCGATAACCGTGAGGACCCGATAACCGTGAGCACCAAGGACCTCAGCCGCACCGCGTACGACCACCTGTGGATGCACTTCACCCGCATGTCCTCGTACGAGAACTCCCCCGTCCCGACCATCGTCAGGGGTGAGGGCACCTACATCTACGACGACAAGGGCAGGCGCTACCTCGACGGTCTCGCGGGTCTGTTCGTGGTCCAGGCCGGTCACGGCCGTACGGAACTCGCCGAGACCGCCTTCAAGCAGGCCCAGGAGCTGGCCTTCTTCCCGGTGTGGTCCTACGCCCACCCCAAGGCCGTCGAGCTGGCCGAGCGCCTGGCCGACCACGCCCCGGGCGACCTGAACAAGGTCTTCTTCACCACGGGCGGCGGCGAGGCCGTCGAGACCGCCTGGAAGCTCGCCAAGCAGTACTTCAAGCTGCAGGGCAAGCCGACCAAGTACAAGGTCATCTCCCGTGCGGTCGCCTACCACGGCACCCCGCAGGGCGCCCTGTCCATCACCGGCCTGCCGGCCCTGAAGGCCCCCTTCGAGCCGCTGGTCCCGGGCGCGCACAAGGTGCCGAACACCAACATCTACCGCGCGCCGCTCTTCGGTGACGACCCGGTCGCCTTCGGCCGCTGGGCCGCCGACCAGATCGAGCAGCAGATCCTCTTCGAGGGCCCGGAGACCGTCGCCGCGGTCTTCCTGGAGCCGGTGCAGAACGCCGGTGGCTGCTTCCCGCCGCCGCCCGGCTACTTCCAGCGCGTGCGCGAGATCTGCGACAAGTACGACGTCCTGCTCGTGTCGGACGAGGTCATCTGCGCCTTCGGCCGCCTGGGCACGATGTTCGCCTGCGACAAGTTCGGCTACGTCCCGGACATGATCACCTGCGCCAAGGGCATGACCTCGGGCTACTCCCCGATCGGCGCCTGCATCATCTCCGACAAGCTCGCCGAGCCGTTCTACAAGGGCGACAACACCTTCCTGCACGGCTACACCTTCGGCGGCCACCCCGTGTCGGCCGCGGTGGGTCTCGCCAACCTCGACCTGTTCGAGCGCGAGAACCTCAACCAGCACGTCCTGGACAACGAGGGCGCCTTCCTGCAGACCCTGCAGAAGCTGCACGACCTGCCGATCGTCGGCGACGTCCGCGGCAACGGCTTCTTCTACGGCATCGAGCTGGTGAAGGACAAGCACACCAAGGAGTCCTTCAACGACGAGGAGACCGAGCGGGTCCTGTACGGCTTCCTCTCCAAGGCGCTGTTCGACAACGGCCTGTACTGCCGTGCCGACGACCGCGGCGACCCGGTCATCCAGCTCGCCCCGCCGCTGATCTCCAACCAGGAGACCTTCGACGAGATCGAGCAGATCCTGCGCGCCACCCTCACGGAGGCGTGGACGAAGCTCTGAACCTTCCCCGGAAGGTCCGATCATCCGACTGGCTGATCGACACCGGCCCCGGTGCCTCCGTTCGAGTGGGAACGGCGGCCCGGGGCCGTGTGCTGTCCGGGCTGCCGCGGGGGACCTGTCCTAGCGTTCCAGTGACCGATCGGCCCAGCCTTCGTTCCCCCGCACGAGGGACCAGACAGGGAAAAACGGACCAGAACCGAGGTACGCGTATGGAGGCCCCGCCGGACAACGACGTGCTCTGGGCACGTTCGCTGCACTTCAGGTACCCCGACGGGTCGCCCGGGCTCGCCGGGGTCGCGCTCGCCGTGCGCGAGGGCGAGATCGTCGCCGTCACCGGCCCGCGCGGCAGCGGCAAGACGACCCTGCTGCGCTGTCTGTCCGGCCTGCTGCCGGTGCGGCACGGCGAGGTGTGGTTCAACAGCACGCCCCTGCACACCCTCGGCCCGATGCGCCGGGAGCGGCTGCGCCGGGACCGCTTCGGCTGGATCGACTCCGCGCCCGTCCTGGTCCCCGAGCTGAACGCCTGGGAGAACGTCGCGCTCCCGCTGATGCTGCGCGGTGCCGGCCGCCGCAGGGCCAAGGTCGCCGCGCTGGAGTGGCTGGAGCGGCTCGACGTCGGCGAGAAGGCCCGCAACCGCCCGCACGCACTCCAGCAGGCCGAACGCCAGCGGGTCTCGATCGCCCGGGCGCTGGCCGCGGCCCCCATGATCCTCTTCGCCGACGAGCCGACGGCGCCGCTGCACCGCGCCGACCGCATCCAGGCCCTGCGCACCCTCATCTCGGCCGCCCGCTCGCACGGCATCACCGTGGTCCTCGCCACGCACGACCCCGAGACCGCCGCCCTCGCCGACCGCGCCGTGGGCCTGCTGGACGGCCGGAGCGTGCGCACCGTACACCTGCCGGAGGCACCCGACACGGAGGGCCGCGCCGCGTGGTCGCTCTCCGTCTGAGCCGTGCCGGACGCCCCGCCGTCCAGCTGCGCCGTCTGCTGGTGGCCGCGGCCTCGGCAGGCACCGGTTTCCTGCTCCTGTCCTGCCTCGGCTACGCCCTGAACCAGCCCGGGTCCGCGGACGCCGCCACGCTGCGCCTGGCCTGGTGCACGGTGCCGCTCGCCGCCACGGTGTACCTGGCGCTCGCCGTCGCCCGTACCGACCCCGGCACCCGGCCACGCCCCGGCCTGTCCGCCGTGGGCCTCGGCCCGGGGCGCCTGATGGCCGTCTCCGCGCTGACCACGGCGCTCTCCTGCACCCTGGGCTCGCTGCTGGCGCTGCTGGTCTTCCTCCTCCTGCGCGGCGACCTGACGGGCATGCCCTTCGACGGCGCGGCGGCGGACGTCCTGGCAGCGGACCGGCCCCTGCCCGCCCCCGCGGCCCTGACCCTGCTGACCCTGCCCCCCGCCCTCGCCTCGGCAACGGTGGTCCTGGCCCTGCGCCCGAAGGACCCCCTTCCCGCCACCCCGGCCCACCACAGGTACGGCCGCTTCGGGGCCTACGGCTCGATGGCCCGGGAGACGTTCGGCGCGTACGCACGGTTCGGTGCCCGGTTCGACGCCCGGTTCGGCCGACAGAACGGAAGCGACGGCGAGCCCCCTGGCGCTCAGCCCGCGGGCAGCCGTGCCGCCGGGGCGGCTCCCGACCCCGGGCAAGGCGGCACCCCGCCGGCGCCGGACGGCGCGACCGCCCCCGAGCCCCCGACTCCGGACGCGGACCGGACCGACCTCGGCGGACAACCCCCCGATGACGCCCCCGTCGGCTTCCCCTGGGGCGTCGCCCTGCTCGCCACCGGCCTGACAGCCCAGGCGTACGCCGGCCGGTCGGCCCTCGCCGTACTCACCGGCTGGCTCCTCACCGCATCCGGCCTCGTCCTCGCCGCCCCCGGCCTCACCCACCTGTGCGGCCGCCTCCTCCAGTCCACCCGCCCCGGCGCCCTCCGCCTCCTCGCCGGCCGGGTCCTCATGACGGAGGCCACCCGGATCGGCCGCCCCCTGGGCGTCGTCTGCGCGGTCGCCTCCGCCGGCCTCGCCAGGACCACCCCGTACACCGGCTCGGGACCGGCGTTCGGCCCCCTGACCACCTTCGCCACCCTGTTCGTCGCCGGCTGCACGGTCGCCACCCTCCTCACCGCGGCCGTGGAGACCCGCCAGTGCCGGGCCGGCACGACCGCCGCGCTGCTCCGCCTCGGCGCTCCGGCCTCGATGCTGCGCGCGGCCGCGGCCCTCCGCGCGGCGGCCCTGCTGGCGGTCTTCGGCCCGCTCACACTCGGCGTCGCCGCCCTGGCGGCCCTCCCCGTCGCCCGCTGAGCGGCCCGCCGCAAAGAAATCTCCTGCGGCCGATGAGTTCTGCCGGGCCCCGGGGTCTACCCCGCCGAACACGCTGATCCCAAGGCGAACCACGGAAGCGAGAACCTCATGTACCAGCAGATGATCTTCGTCAACCTGCCCGTGAACGACCTCGACGCCTCGAAGAAGTTCTTCACGGAGCTCGGCTACACGATCAACCCGCAGTTCAGCAACGAGAACGCCGCCTCCGTGGTGATCAGCGACACCATCGTCGCGATGCTGCTGACCAAGCCGTTCTACGCGACCTTCACCAAGAAGCAGATCGCCGACGCGACCACGACCAGCGAGGTGCTGGTCTGTCTGAGCGCCGAGAGCCGCGAGAAGGTCGACGAGCTGGTCGACAAGGCGATCGCGGCGGGCGGCACGGCGAGCGGCCCGACCCAGGACCACGGCTTCATGTACGGCCGCGCCTTCGACGACCTCGACGGCCACACCTGGGAGGTCATGTGGATGGACCCGGCTGCGGTCGAGGGTCAGGGCTGAACCGGGATCAAACGCAGCGGCGGTTAATAAGCAGGTAAAGCCAACTGAGTTGAGCGGCATATGCATTGACACTGCTTACGGAGCGCTTATAGACCTGTGAGCCTCCTGGGGGTGATGGGGCCTCACCTCATCCGTAGCCCCAACGCCCCCACAGCCCCCCGCAGTTATGCACCTGTAAAGGACAAACGTGTCCATAACTCGCCGTAGTGCACGCCGTTCCGTGCGCATCCTGGGTGTCGCCTCCGCCTCCGCCGCCGTGGTGCTGGGTCTGTCCAGCTCCGCGCTCGCGTGCACCATCCGTGACTTCAAGGCCGAAGCCAAGTGCGACGGCGACAAGAGCGTCATCGTCGTCACCGACACCGACGGCTCCCGCACCCCCGCCACCATCTCGGTGTTCCTCAAGGGCATCGGTGGCGTCGAGACCAAGGTGGGCGAGCAGAAGGTCAAGGGCTCGGCGAAGGGCGCTCCGGTCACCTTCCCGGACGACTGGAAGCCGAGCGCGACGTACCGCGTGCACATCACGGCCGCCAACAAGAGCGTCGACGAGGACATCCAGCCCGACCTGGTGACACCGTCCACCGCCTGCAAGACCGAGAGCCCGACCCCGAAGCCGCCGGCCAGGACACCGAAGCCGACGCCGTCGAAGTCCGCCCCGGCCGAGTCGGCGACCCCGACTCCGTCGGCCTCCGAGTCCAGCTCCGCCCCGGCGTCCGCGCCGAGCAACGCGCCGTCCCCGGCGGTCGGTGACTCGAACCTCGCCGAGACCGGTGCCAGCTCCAACACCGGCCTGATCGCAGGCATCGCGGGCGCGCTGGTCGTCGTCGGCGGTGGCGCGGTCTACTTCGGCATGCGCCGTCGTGGGACACGCGGCAACGGCTGACGCCTCGCCCTCCGTACACCGCCGCGGCCCGTCCTCCTATCCCCAGGGGACGGGCCGCGGTCGTCTCTCCGCCCGGCTCAGCCGAAGCTCGCCCGCTCCACCCAGAACTCCAACACCTCCCGCTCACCGAGGACTTCGAGGCCGGGGCTGTCCAGCGGCAGCCGGCGGTAGAAGGCCAGCAGCACCGAGGTGAGCGGGCCGCGCAGGGCGACTGTGGCCTTCTCGTGGCCGCGCCGCCAGCGCACGCCGTCGGGGCCGAACTCCACCAGCCACTCGGCGTTCAGGGCCGGGTCGGCGTCGGTCGCGTGGAGGTGGACGGTGCGGGTGGGCCCGTCCAGGCGCAGGGCCTCTTCATGGCCGCGGACCCGCTGGAGGAAGACGCCGAAGTCCAGCCACTCGTCCATCGCGTCGACGGCGATCTCCGGTGACAGTTCGTAGTCGAGCCCGGCGGCGAGGGCCGCGTCGGCGCGGTGGACGGTGATCTCGTGGGTCATCCGTCGGGCCCAGAACCCGGAGACGGCCTTCTCCGGGAAGAAGCTCCACACCGCGGTGTCCGGACCGGCCTCGCGCAACGTCGCGACGACCAGCTCACCGGTCTGAGCCAGCCACTTGTCGAGCGCCACCGCGTCGCCCCGTTCCTCTGGCCCGGCACCGAGGGACACCTGATCGTAGGGGACGTTCTCCTGGGCCCGGGTGCGCACCAGGGTCTCCACCCACCGCAGGGCGCCGCCCATATGCCGTACGAGGTCTTCCAGCGACCAGTCAGGGCAGGTCGGCACGGTCGCGGACAGATCGGCGCCAGAGGCCACCACGGCCCTCAACTGCTCGGTCTGACGGGAGATTTCGTCACAGTAGCGGTCATGGGAGAGCACAGTCATGCCGTCACCCTAAGGGCCCGATGATCAGCCGAGCACGACGATTTCGGCCGCGTCGAACTCCACACCCACCCCGCCCCCGACCTCCGGCGCGTCCCGCAGCGCGCACGCCGCCTCCAGGCGCGGCCCGTCCTGGGGCTGGAGGTGGACGGCGACATGGGTGCCCTTGAAGGTGCGGGCGGTCACCGTGCAGGGCAGACCGGTGTCGGCCGCCACGAGCCGTACCCCGGCGGGCCGGACCAGCAGGCTGCGGGCGCCCTGCGGGGAGCCCTCGGGCACCGGCAGCTTGCCCCAGGGGCTGTCGGCGACCGTCCCCGCGACGGTCGCCGGGACCACGTTGTCGAAGCCGAGGAAACGGGCCACGAACGCGTCGGCGGGCCGCTGCCACACCTCCAGCGGCGTACCGGACTGCGCGATCCGCCCGTCCCGCATCACCACCACCCGGTCGGCCAGCGCGAACGCCTCACCCTGGTCGTGGGTCACGGCGAGCACGGTGGTGCCCAACCGGCCGAACAGCTCCCGCAGTTCGATGACCAGCCGTTCCCTGAGCGAGCGGTCGAGCTGGCCGAGCGGCTCGTCCAGCATGAGCAGCCGGGGCCGGGGCGCGAGCGCCCGGGCGAGGGCCACCCGCTGCTGCTCGCCCCCGGACAAGGAGGCCACGGCCCGCCGGGCGGCCCCGGGCAGCCCGACCAGCTCCAGCAACTCGCCCACCTCGGCGTCCCGTTCACTCTTCCCCACCCCGTGCATGCGCAGCCCGAAGGCCACGTTCGCGCCGACGTCCCGCTGCGGGAAGAGCTGGTGGTCCTGGAACATCAGGCCGACGCCCCGCCGATGCGCGGGAACGCCCGACTGGTCGCGACCGCCGAGCAGCACCCGTCCGCCGGAGAGGGGCTGGAGCCCGGCGACCACCCGCAGCAGGGTCGACTTCCCGCTGCCGCTGGGGCCCAGCACACACACCACCTCGTGCTCGGCGACATCGAGATCGACCGCGTCGAGCACGGCCCGCCCGCCGAAGCGCACGGTCGCGGCATCGAGGCTCAGCAGCATCGAGAACTCCCCCGTCGGGCCGGCAGCATCTAGAACTCCCCCGTCCGGTCGGTGCGCAGCCGCTCCAGGACCAGCAGCGCGGCGGCGCACACCACCATCAGAATCGTCGAAAGGGCCATCGCCTGGCCGTAGTTGAGGTCTCCCGGGCGGCTGAGCAGCCGGGCCACGGCGACCGGGAGGGTGGGGTTGTCGGGCCGGGCGATGAACACGGTCGCCCCGAACTCACCGAGCGAGACGGCGAACGCGAACCCGGCCGCGACCAGCAGCGCCCGCCGCACCAGCGGCAGGTCCACCTCCCGCCACACCCGCCAGGGAGAGGCCCCGAGCACGGCGGCGGCCTCCCTCAGCCGTGCGTCCACCGCGCGCAGCACCGGCAGCATCGTCCGTACGACGAAGGGGGCGCCGACCAGCGCCTGGGCGAGCGGGACGAGCATCCAGGACTGTCTGAGGTCCAGCGGCGGCTTGTCGAGGGCGATCAGAAATCCGAAGCCCACGGTCACGGCGGACACGCCGAGCGGCAGCATCAGCAGCGCGTCGAAGCCGCGCACCAGCCGTCCGGCGTCCCTGCGGGCCAGCGCGGCGGCGGCGAGACCTCCGATCACGACGGCGACGGCGGTGGCGGCGACGGCGTACTGCAGCGAGGTCCACACGGCGTGCACCGGCGCCACCAGGAACGTACCGCCGTCGGAGTGCGCGAGCGCCCGGTAGTAGCCGAAGCCGGGCGCGTCGAGGGAGCGCCGCACGAGCACGGCGAGGGGCAGGACGAGCAGCAGGGCGATGGTGACGAGCACCCCGGCGAGCAGCGCCCACTGCCCGCCGCCGCGCGGCCGGCGGGTGGTCGCCTTCGGGTCCACGAGCCGTAGTGCGCTCTCCCTTCGCCGTACGGTCCGGGCGTGCACGGCGAGGATCGCGCCGACGGCGACGAACTGGACGAGGGTGAGGACGGCGGCCGTGGAGAGGTCGAAGACCTCGGAGGTCTGTCGGTAGATCTCCACTTCGAGGGTGGAAAAGGTGGGGCCGCCCAGGATCTGGACGACGCCGAAGGAGGTGAAGGTGAACAGGAACACCATCAGCGCGGCGGCGGCCACGGCGGGCGCGAGGGCGGGCAGCGTCACCTTCCGCCAGGCGTGCCACGGAGACGCGCCCAGCATCCGGGCCGCCTCCTCCTGCCGGGGATCGAGCTGGGACCACAGTCCGCCGACGGTCCGTACCACGACCGCGTAGTTGAAGAAGACGTGGGCCAGCAGGATCGCCCACACCGTGGTGTCCAGCCGTACGCCCCACAGCTCGTCGAGCAGCCCGCCGTGTCCGACGAGGGCGAGGAACGCGCTGCCGGCGACGACGGTCGGCAGCACGAACGGCACGGTGACCACGGCCCGCAGCAGCTGCTTGCCCGGGAAGTCGAAGCGGGCGAAGACATGGGCGGCGGGCAGCGCGAGCAGCAGGGTGAGCGCGGTGGAAGCCAGCGCCTGCCAGGTGGTGAACCACAGCACGTGCCGGATGTCCGGCTGCGTGACCACGTCCGCGAGCCGCCCGAACTGCCAGGCGCCGTCCACCTTCAGCCCACGCGCGACGATCGCGGCGACGGGCCAGGCGAAGAACAGCGCGAAGAACGCGACGGGCAGGGCCATGAGCCCGAGCCGCGCCGCGCTCCCCGCGCGGTCCTTGCGGGGGACTACTTCAGTACGAGCGAGGTCCACGACTTGACCCACTGGTCACGGTTGGCGGCGATCTTGCCGGGCGCCATGGTCTCGGGGTGCTCGGCGGCCGGCCCGTACTCGGTGAACTCGGCGGGGACCTTCGCGCCCTGCACCACCGGGTAGACGTACATGTTCAGCGGCATGTCCTCCTGGAACTCCTTGGAGACCAGGAAGTCGATGAACGCCTTGGCGCCCTTGGGGTTCTTGGCGTTGCTGAGCAGCCCGGCGAACTCGATCTGCCGGAAGCAGGTGCCGGTCGCGACGCCGGTCGGTGCGGTGCTGGGCCGCTTCTTGGCGTAGATCACCTCGGCGGGCGGCGAGGAGGCGTACGACACGACGAGCGGCCGGTCCCCGCCGGCCTTCTTGCCCTCCGACGACCCGGAGAACTCCTGGTAGTAGGCCTGCTCCCAGCCGTCGACGACCTTCACGCCGTTGGCCTTGAGCTTCTTCCAGTAGTCCTGCCAGCCTCCCCCACTCCCGGCTTCGCTCGGGCGGGAGGTGCCCCCATCCCCGAACTGGGCTGCGCTGCCGAGCAGGAAGCCGAGGCCGGGCGAGGAGGTGGCCGCGTTCTCGGTGACGAGGAGGTTCTTGTACTGGGGCTTGGCGAGGTCCGCGAAGGACTGCGGCGGGGTCAGCTTGTGCTTGCTGAAGTACGCCTTGTCGTAGTTGACGCAGATGTCGCCGTAGTCGATCGGCGTGACCCGGTGCTTGGCCTGGTCGAGCTGGTACTGGCTGCCGACCTTGTCGAGCCCCTTGGCCGTGTACGGCTGGAACAGCCCGTTGTCGAGGGCCCGGGAGAGCAGGGTGTTGTCGACGCCGAAGAAGACGTCGCCCTGCGGGTTGTCCTTGGTCAGGATGGCCTTGTTGACGGCCTGCCCGGCGTCGCCGTCCTGGAGATTGCGGACCTTGTACCCGGTCCGACGCTCGAAGTCCTTCAGCACGCTCTTCGAGATCCGCCACGAGTCGTGGCTGACGAGCGTCACCGTCTTGGAGTCCGCGGACGGCTTGGTGTCACCGGATCCGCACGCGGACAGGCTGATCAGGCCGAGCCCGACCGCCACGGCCACGAAGGTCTTGTTCTGCACTGGATGTCCTCCTGGGGTTGGCCAGGAAGAGACGCGGCCCTGCCCGGGCTCCGCTGGGGAGACCCGGGCAGGGCGCAACAGCTTGAGTGATGACCGAACTCCCTACCCAGAATGACCTGGGCGAGGTTCAGAGGGTCTGCGGCCCTGTCCGCCGCACTCTCAGCGCTGTGGCGCTCCCCTGTCGGAATATGAAGATATGTGGACTGAGGATATGTGGACGTGGCCAGATTACCGCTCGGTGGCCGCCAGCTGACCACAGGCTCCGTCGATCTCCTGCCCTCGGGTGTCCCGGATCGTCACCGGCACACCATGCGCGGCGATGGCCTCGACGAACGCTTTCTCGTCCTCCGGCCGGGAGGCGGTCCACTTCGACCCCGGCGTCGGGTTCAGCGGAATGAGATTGACGTGCACGGGCTTGCCCTTGAGCAGCCGGCCGAGCCGGTCACCGCGCCACGCCTGGTCGTTGATGTCCCGGATGAGGGCGTACTCGATGGACAGCCGGCGCCCGCTCTTCTCCACGTACTCGAACCCGGCGTCCAGCACCTCGCGCACCTTCCACCGTGTGTTCACGGGGACGAGGGTGTCGCGCAGCTCGTCGTCGGGGGCGTGCAGGGAGATCGCGAGCCGGCACTTGAAGCCCTCGTCGGCGAACCGGTGGATGGCCGGCACGAGCCCGACGGTGGACACGGTGATCCCGCGCTGCGACAGTCCCAGCCCGTCCGGTGCGGGATCGGTCAGCGCCCGGATCGCGCCGACGACCCGCTTGTAGTTGGCGAGCGGCTCACCCATGCCCATGAAGACGATGTTGGACAGCCGGGCGGGTCCCCCGGGCACTTCCCCGTCCCTCAGGGCCCGCATCCCGTCGACGATCTGGTGGACGATCTCGGCGGTCGACAGATTCCGGTCGAGCCCCGCCTGCCCGGTGGCACAGAACGGGCAGTTCATCCCGCACCCGGCCTGCGAGCTGATGCACATCGTCACCCGGTCCGGATACCGCATCAGCACGGACTCGACGAGGGTCCCGTCGAACAGCCGCCACAGCGTCTTGCGGGTGGTTCCCTCGTCGGTGGACAGATGCCGTACGACGGTCATCAGCTCCGGGAACAGCGCTTCCTGCAGCTTGTCGCGCGACCCGGCGGGGATGTCGGTCCACAGCTCCGGGTCGTGCGCGTACCGCGCGAAGTAGTGCTGAGAGAGCTGCTTGGCACGGAACGGCTTCTCACCGATCTCGGCCACCGCGTCCTTGCGCTCGGCGGGCGTGAGGTCGGCGAGATGCCGCGGCGGCTTCTTGGCTCCGCGCGGGGCGACGAAAGTGAGTTCTCCGGGTGCAGGCATAACACGACCAGTGTCGCAGATCATCTCCGGGGCCCCAGGCCAGAGCGGGGTGGGGGTGGTCACCCGTGGGCGCTGACTGTCAGCGTTGGTCGACCTCGCACGGCCCAGGGACGGCCCAGCACTGATCGAGGATGCCCGTGATCATTGCCTGGTAGCCCAGCAGGGTCCACGCCACCGCCGCGACAAGCTGCCGGGTGCGCGCCCGCCTGGATCTGGCATGCCGATGGCAAGGGCCCCTTCGTCTCGAAGCACCCTGGAGAAGGCTGGGCCTTGTCGGGCCTTCGCTTCCGACTGCCGCCGTCGACTGCAGCGGTCTTGTGTCCAGGCTTCAAAGACCCGAGGCTGATCGGACGGCTGGCCGGGGTGCCACCGCATGTGAGCAGAGCGGAGGCTTCCATGAATCAGACCGTGGTCGTTGCGCTAATCACTGCCGCAGCAGCATTGGGTGGCTCGGCGGTGGCCGCTCTGATCAGTCTGCGAAGTATCCGCTTACAGAATGAGCACGCAATTCTCCTTGCGCGCGAGGAGCGTGCCGAGAATAGAGTCGCCGGACTCCGCCAAGCGCGCCGTGACGCTTATAAGGCTTTCCTAGACAAGGCAAGCAGTGTGGTGGACGCCATCACCAAGACTCACGATGCACAACTCAGCGATGGTGATTTCCAGAGGCTATTTGATTTAGCCTGGCGGGAAGCCAATAACCTCCTCCCATTAATCAATGCCGTATCGATCGAGGGGCCGCTGGAAGTCCTAGAGTGCGGGCGTGAACTGCGAAAGGCTCTGTACGGTGAGTTGAGGACCATCCAGGCGGCGCGTCAAGGAGAAGAACCGAATGATGCCATTATCGATGCGGCCAATCGTCGAAGGCGGGCTGTTTCTGCGACATCATCGGCAGCACGTGAGGCACTTGGCGGCAATATCATCACTAATTGAGCTGGCCACGGTAAATGACACATAGGATGGCCACCCAGCCCGCGAGACGCCTCTTACTCCGCCTTCAGGGCGTTCCACGTTGACCGCTTCATACTGAAGCAACCTGGGCGCGTGGCCGACCTGGGGCTGGCCTGCCTCTCAACTGCTGCGATGGTCCATCGATGTCCGCACGTATTTGTGGTTGTGCGTTGACATCGTCACGCTGTTGCACACTCACCCCGCACCCCTTACCGGCTCGGCGGGGCGTCGATGATCCATAGCTCCATCTTGTTCGGCGGTAGATCGCATCGGTAGCTCGACCCGCTTCGGGCCGCCTACCAGTAGGTCTTAATTCTCTTGCGTGCGCGAGTGAGTTCAGGCTTTGACCACTCGCGTGGGTTTTCACCTGCCATCGATCCGTTTAGTCCCACCCTCATGAAGTACAGATTCATGCCCATGAATCGCCTATCTTTCGAAGCTAGATGGCGGTAAACGGAAGAAAGCATTCTCCCTACGGGCGGTGGATCGCAGTGCTTTAGTGGAAGACACGTAACCGGAAGTAAACATTTCGTCCCCATCTCCCATTGGAGGCATGCAGTACGAAATCCATGTATCGAGATCTGCCACACATACCATGTCGAGCGCCTCATTCGGATGCTGGACATGTTGAGCGTCCGACTTCTTCAAGAGGTTGGATATCTTGTCGATTGCTACATCATCAGAACCCCATGAATGAGAATGTGAGACCAGTCCGTATATGATATCCCGGCCATGCTGTTCATAAAGTAACCGCTTGAGAGCCGCGGCCCGCTTCACCGTCTCGCTGACATGCGCTTTCTTGAGGGTTAGCTTGCACTCGAAGACTGCTAGCACCTCAGAGGCGAGATACATTTTCTTACTCAGCAGACCTACGGGATAGCTATCCGAGAGTACGATCACGTCCACTTGGCGACTTGTGGATCCATCCGCGCAGAGAAGTCTCCCTTTCGTGACCACGTGCACCGAAGCAGGTAGCCATCTGCGCAATACATGCGCCCAATTCTCCTCCCCTTCGTCGCCTGCAGTTCCAGGATCTTCCGCTGCCCTGAAGGAAATCCTTTCGTACTCATCCTGAATTTCGCGAGTGGCTTGTCGCACATAGCTTTCGACTTCGTGAGGGGCCATTTATCCACCTTTCCTCCTCGCATCTTTCTCGTCAGCATTCTGCCAGGCTAACGACAGGCGTGATGGTGAAACTTGAAGAGCGGTCGGTGGAGCGGCTTTGGTCTGGAGCTACTTTGGGCGAGTGATCATGGCCCTGTAAGCTTCCGGCGAGTAGGGCAGTCTGTGGACCTGCCCGTAAAGCACGACGTTGGGGCCATGATCTTAGAGGCTCGCCCCAAAATGGCTGCCTAAAGCCGTGGAGCCGACCGCCCCCGCCATAGAGGGTGTCCCTCACTTCATGCCCGCAGCCGCCGGGCGCGGCCAGCCGGGGCGCAGACAGGAGGCGGGTCGCGCCGCAGAGGCGGCGCGCGCCCGCGCCGTGCGTGGGCACTAGATGAAGTAGGGAAAGTCTTACCGCGCTCTGATCACAGAGCGATGTCTTGTCTCGGTTGATGCTTGACGTTGTGGCTTCACCTGATGCTTGACACCGCTTGCCTCGGCTTGGCTGTGCGCGTCTGATCCGCGTGCAGG
>NZ_JBEYEW010000021.1:0-133694 GCF_040634095.1 Streptomyces sp. NPDC007205 | reverse complement strand
TATCAACATATCTGGCGTTGATTTTTGGCACGCTGTTGAGTTCTCAAGGAACGGTCGCTTCCTTTGTACTCACCCTCTCGGGCTTTCCTCCGGGCTTCCCTTCGGTGTTTCAAACTCTACCAGGGTTTTTCCGTCTCTCTGACCACCCCTCTGCGAGCATGCAGAAGCGGATCCGAAAGTAGGATCTGACGAGTTTGGGTCCCTGCCGGGTGAGGACGCTTTCGCGACCTTCCGTCCCAAGCAGGAGTACGACTGTACACGGGGCCTGGAAGAGGGTGCAAATCCGTCGGGTTGGTGGTCTAGACCACTAGCTGCTAGCTTCCATACGGAACCGCCACTTCACATGACATACGCTGCTGCTCAGTGCGCAGCTCCACTCTTTGGGAGGCTTCCCATGACCACCGTGACGTCCCCTCTTGCTGGACGTGCCATCGGACTGGCCGAAGTGCCTGATCCGGTCTTCTCCGGGGCCATGGTCGGCCCGGGTACCGCGATCGACCCCGTGCGTGAGCCCTCCGAGGCCGTGGCGCCCGTTGACGGCGTGATCGTTTCCCTGCACCCGCACGCCTTCGTCGTGGTGGACGCGAGCGGGCACGGCGTACTCACCCACCTCGGCATCGACACGGTGCAGCTCAACGGCGAGGGTTTCGAGCTGCTCGTCAGCAAGGGCGACACCGTGACGCGCGGTCAGGCCGTCGTGCGCTGGGACCCCGTCGCCGTCGAGGCCGCCGGCAAGTCCCCGGTCTGCCCCGTCGTCGCGCTCGAAGCCACGGCCGAGTCCCTTTCCGATCTCCGTGACAGCGGTGATGTGAAGGCCGGCGACAGCCTCTTCTCCTGGAACTGACGGTACGGCCGTCGCGGGACGGCGAACAGGACAACCATCACGGCGGCGGAATCCGCCGCACTATCGGAGACGGGTGAGATGGAGACAACGCTGCGAGGCGTCGGCGTGAGCCATGGCGTGGCCATCGGCGAGGTTCGGCACATGGGTACGGCGGTGCTGGAGCCGCCGGCCAAGCAGATCCCGGCCGAGGAGGCCGAGCGGGAGCAGGGGCGGGCTCGCCAGGCCGTGGACGCCGTCGCCGCCGATCTGATGGCGCGCGGCAATCTCGCGGGCGGTGAGGCCCAGGCCGTGCTCGAGGCGCAGGCCATGATGGCCCAGGACCCCGAGCTGATGGCGGACGTGGACCGGAGGATCGCCGTCGGCAGCACGGCCGAGCGCGCGGTGTACGACGCGTTCGCGGCGTACCGGGAGCTGCTGGCCGGTGCCGGTGAGTACCTCGCCGGTCGGGTGGCCGACCTGGATGACGTGCGGAACCGTATCGTCGCGCGGCTGCTGGGTGTTCCGATGCCGGGTGTGCCGGACAGTGATCAGCCGTATGTGCTGGTGGCGCGGGATCTCGCTCCGGCTGACACCGCGCTGCTGGACCCGTCTCTGGTGCTGGGCTTCGTGACCGAGGAGGGCGGACCGACCAGTCACAGCGCGATCCTGGCGCGTGCGCTGGGTGTGCCGGCGGTCGTGGCGCTGCCGGGTGCCGGTGAGCTGGCCGAGGGCGCCGTGATCGCCGTCGACGGCAGTACCGGCGACATCTTCGTGAACCCGAGCGAGGAGAAGAAGGCGCAGCTGGTGGCGGCGGCCGCCGAGCGCAGGGCCGCGCTGGCCGCCTCGACCGGGCCTGGTGTGACGGCGGACGGTCACAAGGTGCCGCTGCTGGCCAACGTGGGCGGCCCGGCGGATGTGCCGGCTGCCGTGGAGGCCGGGGCCGAGGGTGTCGGTCTGTTCCGTACCGAGTTCCTGTTCCTGGACGACAGCAAGAACGCTCCTTCCGAGCAGAAGCAGGTGGAGGCCTACCGGCAGGTGCTGGAGGCGTTCCCCGAGGGTCGTGTGGTGGTGCGGGTACTGGACGCGGGGGCGGACAAGCCGCTGGACTTCCTGACTCCGGCCGACGAGCCGAACCCCGCGCTGGGCGTGCGGGGTCTGCGGACCCTGCTCGACCACCCGGAGATCCTGCGGACCCAGCTGACCGCGCTGGCGCAGGCCGCCGAGGGACTGCCCGTTTACCTCGAGGTCATGGCGCCCATGGTGGCGGACCGCGCGGACGCCAAGGCGTTCGCCGACGCCTGCCGCGAGGCGGGGCTGCAGGCGAAGTTCGGTGCGATGGTGGAGATCCCGTCGGCCGCGTTGCGGGCGCGTTCGATCCTGCAGGAGGTCGAGTTCTTGTCGCTGGGGACCAACGACCTCGCGCAGTACACGTTCGCGGCGGACCGGCAGGTGGGTGCGGTGTCCCGGCTTCAGGACCCGTGGCAGCCGGCGCTGCTCGACCTGGTGGCGCTGTCCGCCGAGGCGGCCACGGCCGAGGGCAAGAGCTGTGGTGTGTGCGGTGAGGCCGCGTCCGACCCGCTGCTGGCCTGTGTGCTGACCGGTCTGGGTGTCACCTCCTTGTCCATGGGTGCGGCGTCTATTCCTTATGTCCGGGCGACGCTGGCGAAGTACACGCTGGCGCAGTGCGAGCGGGCGGCGGCGGCCGCGCGTGCCGCGGACAGCGCCGAGGAGGCGCGCAGCGCGGCTCAGGCGGTGCTGTCCGGCGAGTAGCCGTACGGGCGCGTCCGATGTGCCGGGGTCAGGGGCGTCCCGCCTTCGGGTGGGGCGCCCCTGGTGCGTTCGCACTGTTGTCGGCGTGATCGGCGCGTCCGACGCGTCGGCTCGTTCAGTGTCGGTGGCCCGGTGTCGCGCTCTCGTCTCCGAGGTCGGGGGGCTCGCAGTAGTCGACGCCGGGCTCCGGGGAGATGAGTTCACCGGATTCGACGTCGGTGCAGTAGGCGTCGAACACTTCCGAGGCGGTGAGCGGTTCGAGGGCGCCGGCACGCAGGCGCCAGCCGTAGACGCGGTCGGGTGTGTCCGGGGCGCTGGTGCGAAGGACGAGTCCGCCGGGGCTGCGGGTCGCGAGGCCGAGTGCGAGGACGCTGGTGAATTCCAGTGCCTCGGCCTCGTCGAGTCGGGTGGCGCCGTGGCCGTCCTGGTCGCCGTGGAGGACGGAGACCAGGGTGTCCGGTGGTCCGGAGACGCTGCACACGAGGTGGCGGTCGCCGGGCGGGGCGGTGTCGAGGATGCGGCACAGGAGGTCGGAGGCGCGGGTGAAGGCCGCCCTGCCGATGTCCTCGCCGCAGGTGGGGCAGGGACCGAGTCGGGAAAGCAGGGTGGTGGCGTATTCCCACGTCGCCTGCCGTACGGCTTCGTCCACCAGGGCGGGTACGAGCGTGGCGAGGGGCCGGCCGTCGTACGGGATGGTGGGGCCTGTGGCTGCGAGTTCCGCGGTGAAGCGGGTCCGGCTTGCCTGGGCTTCCGGGTCGAGGCCGGCTTCCGCGCAGTAGGCGGCGTAGTCCTCGGGGTCGAACAGGGCGAGTGTGGTGTGGGTGCCCTGGTCGGCGCGGGCCTTGAGGACGGCCTCGACCTGCTGGAGGTAGGTCGAGTGATCGTCGAAGGTGAAGCTGCGGTAGCGCCGCATGGCGCGGAAGTCGTGTTCGTCGGTGAGCAGCCCGATGGTGCCGGCGATCTCGCGGCACAGGACGCGTCGCATGGTCTGGTGGTCGGTGTGCGCCATGTTTCCCCCAAAGTGCGCAGTCGATCAATGCTCACTCACCGTAACCGGCGGCACTGACAACGGCCCGGCGCTGCGCGGCCGGCCTCGGGCTTCGCCGCCGTGCTGGGCGTGTCCGAGGCCGGCCGGGGAGGAGGGGCGTACGGGGTTCAGGCGCGCTTGCGGGCGAGTTCCTCGTAGAAGTCGAGCAGGGCGAGGTTGTCGATGGAGCCGGGGTTGACCGCCTTCTCGAGGGGGGTGCCCTGGAGCAGGCGCTTGACCGGGACCTCGATGCGCTTGCCGGTGAGGGTGTGCGGGATGCCGGGGACCTCGATGATCTCGTCGGGGACGTGGCGCGGTGAGAGTTGTTCGCGGATGGTCTGTTTGATGCGGTGCAGGAGTGCCTCGTCGAGGACGGCGCCGGGCGCGAGGTGCACGAACAGCGGCATCCAGTAGCCGCCGTCGGGCTGCTCGATGCCGATGACCAGGGACTCCCTGATCTCGGGCAGGCGCTCGACGACCTCGTAGATGTCGGCCGAGCCCATCCGTACGCCCTGCCGGTTGAGGGTGGAGTCGGAACGGCCGTGGATGATCACGGTGCCGCGCGAGGTGACGGTGATCCAGTCGCCGTGCCGCCAGACGCCGGGGTAGGTGTCGAAGTAGCTGTCGTGGTAGCGGCTGCCGTCGGGGTCGTTCCAGAAGCGGATCGGCATGGAGGGCATGGGGTTGGTGACGACCAGCTCGCCGACCTCGTCGATGACGGGTTTGCCGCTGGGGTCCCAGGCCTGCAGGTCGGTGCCGAGGCCGGGGGCCTGGAGTTCGCCGGTGTACACCGGGAGCGTCGGTACGCCGCCGGCGAAGCAGGAGCAGACGTCGGTGCCACCGCTGACGGAGGCGATCCACAGGTCGGCCCCGCTCTGTGCGAACTCGTCGTGCAGCCAGCGGAAGCCGTCGGGCGGCAGCGGCGAGCCGGTGGTGGCGACGCACTTCACCGCGGTCAGGTCGTAGTCGCGTGCGGGGTGGACGCCGGCTTTGCGGCAGGCCATGACGTAGGCGGCGGAGGTGCCGTACAGGGTGGCTCCGGTGCGTTCGGTGATCCGCCACTGGGCGCCGGTGTCGGGGTAGCCGGGGCTGCCGTCGTACAGGACGATCGTCGTGCCCGTGAGCAGGCCGGAGACGAGGAAGTTCCACATCATCCAGCCGGTCGAGGTGTACCAGAAGAACCGGTCCTCGGGGCCGAGGTCACAGTGCAGGCCGAGCTGTTTGAGGTGTTCGACGAGGATGCCGCCCTGGGACTGGACGATGGCCTTGGGCAGGCCGGTGGTGCCGGAGGAGTACAGCACCCAGAGGGGGTGGTCGAACGGGACCTGCTCGAAGACGGGCTCGGCGTTCCCGGCCGTCAGTGCCGACCATTCCAGGGCGCCCTCGGGTGCCTGGGTGCCGAGCAGCGGAATGTGGACGACGGCGCGCACGGTGGGCAGCTGGCGGCGCAGCTCGGCGACGATCTCGCGGCGGTCGTGCTCCTTGCCGCCGTATCGGTAGCCGTCGACGGTGAACAGGACGACGGGTTCGACCTGCTGGAAGCGGTCGAGGACGCTGCGGGCGCCGAAGTCGGGGGCGCAGGAGGTCCAGACGGCGCCGACGGCGGCCGTGGCGAGGAGGGCGACGACGGCCTGCGGGATGTTGGGCAGGTAGCCGCTGACGCGGTCGCCGGGGCGTACGCCGAGGGCGCGGAGTCCGGCGGCGAGGGAGCCGACCTGACGGCGCAGCTCGGACCAGGTCACGGGGCTGGGTTCGTGGGTTTCGTCCACGTACAGCAGAGCGGGTTCGTCCGGGCGGTCGGTCGCGGCGCGCAGGGCGTGCTCGGCGTAGTTGAGGGTGGCTTCGGGGAACCATTGGGCGCCGGGCATGGTGCGGTCGCCGAGCACGCGCGCGTAGGGCGTCGAGAAGCGCACGTCGAACCACTCCGTGACGGCCTTCCAGAAGGTGTCCAGCTGGTCGACGGACCACTGGTGCAGGGCGGGGTAGCCGCCTTCGGCCGGGGCGCCGTGGTGCTCGGCGGCCCATGCCTGGAACTGGGTGATGCGGGCCTGGGTGACCCGCTCGGGATCGGGCTGCCAGAGCGGCTGGGTGTTCGCGGTCGACATGGGGGCGGCTCCCGGGCTGTGCGCGTCGTGTGCGTCGGTCCGCGCACGGGCTGGGGTGTGCGCGTGACGCGGCTGACAGGGACGATGCCATGTGATCGACTTCTACACCAGGGTGCGCCCCACACAGTCCTTGTCGTGAAGATGTGGTCCCGGCACGGGTGAACGGCAGTTGAACGACACACGCGCGTGGGGTGCTCAGTGGCAGGGTGAGCAGCATGGACGGTCGTGACCTGGTGCGTTCGGTGAGTGTGGTCGGTTCGGGGAGGGCGGCTCGGGGATTGCGTACCGTACGGGCCGCGTGGCGCAGGAGGCGGATCGACGCCGCGGGTCTGCCGCGGCGGGGGGCCGAGCGGGCGCGCGTCCCGGGTCAGGTGGAGGGCGTGGAGCCGGGGCCGGGTGGCGGGCTGATCCGGTTCGGCCGGTCCGAGCTGCGGATCACCGTGGCGGTGAACGGTGCGGTGTTCTGGGGGTGGGAAGGGGCCGGTCCGCAGCCCTCGTACGCGCTCGCGGGGAGCTGTCCGGAGCCTGATGCGCGGGCGGTGCTGGAGCCGGACAAGGACGGCGGCTGGCGGGTGGTCGCCGAGCGCGTGACGGTCAACGTCTCGCGGCACGGTGCGGTCGAGGTGTGCACGCCGGGCGGGGTGACCCTGCGGCGGGATCTGCCGCCGCGCTGGTGGGAGCCGGTCGGCGGGGGCACGGCACGGTGGATGCAGCGGTCGGAGGTGGCGGCGGACGCCCGCTTCTTCGGTCTGGGCGGCCGGGCGTCGGGGCCCCGGCTGAGGGACGGCACCTACCGGTTGTGGAACACCGATCCCGGGCGGGCGTTCGGCCCCGGCGACGATCCGCTGTATCTGACGATGCCGGTGCAGCTGGTGGTGGCCGATGCCGGCACGCATCTGGTCTTCCACGACACCACGTGGGACGGCACGGTGGTCCTGCGGGAGGGTGAGGAGGGCGCGGGGTCCGGGCACGACCGGACGGGGCGCTGCGAGGTACGGATGGACGGCGGTCCGCTGCGCTGCTGGGTGATGGTGGGCGCCCCCGCGCGCGTGCTGCACACCTGGGCCTCGCTGACCGGGGCGCCCGCCCTGCCGCCGTCGTGGGCGCTCGGCCACCATCACGCGCGGTGGGGTTTCGGCAGCGAGCAGGAGGTGCGCCGGATCGTCGCGGGCTACCAGGAGCGCGGTCTGCCGCTGGACGCCGTGCATCTGGACATCGACCACTTCGACGACCACCAGGTGTTCACCGTCGACCAGGATCGTTTCCCGAAGCTGCCGCAACTCGCCGACGAGCTGCGCCGGGACGGGATCCGGCTGGTGTCGATCGTCGATCCGGCTGTCCGGGCCGCGCCGGGCAACGCCGTGTACGACGGTGGTTCGGCTGTGGACGCGTTCGTGCGGGATGCCTCGGGGCGCGAGGTGAGGGGTGTGGTCTGGGCCGGGGAGTCGGTCTTTCCCGATTTCACGCACGCGCGCGTACGGGCGTGGTGGGGCGCGCTTTACGAGGAGCGGCTGGGGCAGGGCTTCGCGGGGTTCTGGCACGACATGAACGAGCCGACGTCGTTCAACGCCTTCGGGGAAACGACGTTGCCGCGTTCGGCGCGGCACGCCGTGGAGGGGCGTGGGGGCGACCACCGAGAGGGGCACAACGTGTACGCGCTGTGCATGGCCCGTGCGGCGTACGAGGGGCTGCGCCGGCTGTCGCGCCAGGAGCGGCCGTTCCTGTTCTCCCGCTCGGGCTGGGCGGGGATGCAGCGCTACGGGGGGACCTGGTCGGGGGATGTGGCGACGGGCTGGCCGGGGCTGCGGGCGTCGCTGTCGCTGGTGCTGGGGCTCGGTCTGTGCGGGGTGCCGTACTCGGGCCCGGACGTGGGCGGTTACGACGGCAGTCCGTCGCCGGAGCTGTACCTCAGATGGTTCCAGCTCGGCGCGTTTCTGCCGTTGTTCCGCACGCACGCGAGTCCCCGGGCGGGGCGCAGGGAGCCCTGGGAGTTCGGTGCCGAGGTGCTGGAGCACGCGCGCGTGGCGCTGCTGGAACGGCGGCGGCTGCTGCCGTACTTCGTGACCCTGGCGCATCTGGCGCGGCGTACCGGCGCGCCGTATGTGCGGCCGTTGTGGTGGGGGGCGCCGGAGGACCGGGCGCTGCGCGACTGTGAGGACACGTTTCTGCTCGGGGACGGTCTGCTGGTGGCTCCGGTGCTGGACCCGGGTGCCGACCGGCGGGCGGTGCAGCTGCCGCGGGGCCTGTGGTACGACACGGTGACGGAGCGGGCCTACGAAGGTCCGGCGCAGGTCCTCGTCGACGCGCCGCTGTCGCGGATACCGGTGTTCGCGCGCGCGGGCGCGGTCATCCCCGTGCGCGGTGCCGACGGCGGCCTTGAGCTGGAGGTGTGGGCACCCGCGCGTGGCCGCACGGGAGGCGGCCTCGTCGTGCCGGACGCGGGCGACGGCTGGGACGAACCGGAGATGGAACGCTATGTCGTCCGCCGGCAGGGCCGTGGGGTGGCGGTCACCCGGGAGCGGGAGGACGGCTCCGCCGAGCCGCCCTACCCGGTGCGGGTGCGGGGGCTCGGCTGAGCCGCGCGGTTAGACGTACCGGCCCTCGAACCAGGCCCGTACGGCCACGGTGTGCAGCGGGAAGGCGAGTTCCTCGGGCCTGCGCAGCAGCTGCCAGCCCTCGGTCTCGTCCGTGCGGGCGGAGGGCGGGAGTCCCTCCACCGGACGCTCCGGGAGGAGTCCGAACAGCAGCAGGTGGCCGTCGGGCGAACTCATGGCGTCCACGAGCCGTACTTCGCGCGCGGCCGCGTCGATGCCGGTCTCCTCCTTGAGTTCGCGTACGACGGCCTGCTTCCAGTCCTCCCGGTCGTCGATGTAACCGCCGGGCAGTGCCGTGCCTCCGCGTGCGGGGGTAACGGTCCGGGTGATCACGACCAGGGCCGTGCCCTTGGTGTCGTACACGGGCTGGAGCGCGATCGCGACCGGCAGCGGATTGCGGTAGGCGACGGTTCCGCACGACGGGCAGGTGCGCGGCCAGCCGGAAACGCCCTCTCCATAGGGCGATCCGCAGCGCGAACAGTGGGAGTCCGGTGCGGAGTTGGCAGTTGAGTGCTGAGTTTCGGACACGCGCGGACTGTATCCGATCAGAAGAGGGACGTCTTCCGCTGGCGGCTCAGTGCCCGCTGACGAGCGACTTCCAGGACACGGGGAAGTCGAAGTAGGTGTCGGGATAGGGCTCGGGCTGGTACGTGAAGTGCCACCATTCCTCGGCGAGGTTCACGAATCCGAGGTCCTCGAGAGTGCTCTTCAGCAGCAGGCGGTTGGCTCGCTGTTCGCCCTGGATGCGTGGGTCGAGCGTGTGCGCGAGGGCGTCGAAGCAGTCGAATCCCGTGCCCATGTCGACGGAGTTGTCAGGGAAACGCTCGCCTTTGGGTGCGTAACAGGGCACGAGTGGCTGTCCGGGGTGGTAGGGCCGGGTCGGCCTCGCGGGGAGCTTCACGATCGTGAGGTCCATGGTCGAGCCACGGCTGTGGCCGGATTTCTCCGCGATGTAACCGTCCTCGAACAGCCGGCTCTTGTCGACGTTCGGGTAGAACTCGCCCTTCATCGCCTGGTCGTCGCGGTCCTCGGCCCAGCGGACGAAGTGGTTCACGGCGCGCTGCGGCCGGTAGCAGTCGTACACCTTGAGGGTGTAACCCCTGCGCAGCAGCTTCAGCTGAGCCCTGTGCAGGGCTTGTGCCGCCGGGCGGGTGAGGATGCAGATCGGTTGCTCGTAGCCGTCGATGCGCTCGCCGACGAAGTTGTGCGGGGTGAAGTAGCGCATCTCCTGGATGATCGTCGGGTCCACGGTGGACAGGGCCACGAAGTCCTTCGGCGCTCCGGGGCCGGCTTCCGCCTGGGCGGTGGCGGAGGAGGCGGTCACGGCCAGCAGGGCGGCGAGGGCGGTGACGAGACCGCGTACCGCACGGGTGAGTCGTGTCATGTCCTGCGTCTATCAGGTATGCGGTCCGGCCGGGAACCGATCGGATGCGATTCGGACCTACGACGCCCTCGACATGGGTTCGGTTCACGTGGACGCCCTGCCTTTTTGCGGCGGCCCGTGACACACTCCTGACGCTTCGTCAGAAACGGGGTGAGGAGAGGTCTTGCCGCACACACGCACACCCGCGGTCGCCGGCTGGTTCACCGGCGAGGGGGACGACTTCCGGCTCCTGGGCACCTGCTGCTCGTCCTGCGCCACGGTGTTCTTCCCGCGCGAGGACGCGCACTGCCGCAACCCGCACTGCGACAGCGGCTCACTGGAGGAGGTACCCCTGTCGAAAAGGGGACGAATCTGGTCGTACACGGACAGCCGCTACCGCCCTCCGTCACCCTATGTGAGCAATCCGGAACTTCCGTGGGAGCCTTACGCGTTGATCGCGGTGGAGCTGGAGGCCGAGCGGATGGTGGTGCTGGGGCAGGCGGCTCCCGGGGTCACCGTCGCCGATCTGACGGTGGGCATGGAGGCGGAGGTCGTCCCCGGAGTGCTCCATGAGGACGCGGAGACGGCCTGGACGACCTGGCACTGGCGGCCGACGGGGGTGAGGGCGTGACGACGGATGTGGCGGTGCTCGGCGCGGGCATGCACCCATGGGGCAAGTGGGGACGCTCCTTCGTGGAGTACGGGACGGCGGCGGCCCGCGCGGCGCTCGCGGACGCCGGTGTGGATTGGTGCGACGTCGGCTCGGTCGTGGGCGCGGACACGGTGCGTGGCGGTTATCCCGGTTATGTGGCGGGAGCGACGTTCGCCAAGGCCCTGGGCTGGCAGGGCGCCAGGGTCGCCAGTGTGTACGCGGCGTGCGCCTCCGGGGCGCAGGCGATCGCCGCGGCGCGGGCGCAGATCCTCGCCGGGCTCGCCGACGCCGTCCTCGTGGTGGGAGCGGACGCGGCACCCAAGGGGTTCTTCCGGCCCGCAGGCGGTGAGCGTCCCGAGGATCCGGACTGGCTGCGCTTCCGTCTGCTGGGCGCGACCAATCCGACGTACTTCGGGCTGTACGCGCGGCGGCGGATGGCGGTGCACGGGGACACGCCGGAGGACTTCGCCCTGGTGAAGGTGAAGAACTCCGCCATGGGTGCGCTCAACCCGTACGCGCGCTACCGCAAGCGGGTCACCGCCGAGGAGGTCGCCGCGTCCGCGGTGGTCGCCGATCCGCTGCGGCTGCTCGACATCTGCGCCACCTCCGACGGCGGCGCGGCCCTGGTGCTCTCCAGCCTGGACTTCGCGCACCGGCACGGTGTCGCCCGGCCGGTGCGCATCCGGGCGGTGTCGACGGTGACCCCGCGCTTCCCCAACACGGTGCTGGATCTTCCGGACATCGCCACGGACTCGGCGCTCGCCGTGCAGCCCCCCGGCGAGGCCTTCCGGGCCTCCATTGCCCGGGCGGCCTACGAGGAGGCGGGCGCAGGTCCCGAGGACCTCTCCCTCGCCGAGGTCTACGACCTGTCCACCGCACTGGAGTTGCAGTGGTACGAGGATCTGGGGCTGTGCGGCGAGGGCGAAGGGGCGAAGCTCCTGCGGGAGGGCGCGACGGCCCCGGGCGGCCGGACACCCGTCAACACCAGCGGCGGTCTTGCCTCCTTCGGGGAGGCGGTGCCGGCCCAGGCCATCGCCCAGGTGTGCGAGCTGACCTGGCAGCTGAGAGGCACGGCGGGCGACCGGCAGATCGCCGGGGCGCGGGTAGGGATTTCCGCCAACCAGGGGCTGTTCGGGCACGGTTCGGCGGTGATCGCGGTGAGATGACGCAGACGGGCCGGGACCGTCGTATGGCACGCACCAGTGACCAGGGAGGTCGTCCACGCTGTGTGATCACCCCGGAATGCTGCGTGAACGTCTCATGAACTGGGCCTGGGCGCACTCGGGCGGCGCCATCATGCTCCCGTGCACTCCTGGACGGACACTCTCCGCTTCGCCTTCCAGCCAGTGGTCAACCTCAGGACGGGCGCGGTCGCCGCACTGGAGATACTCGCCCGCCCTGAGACCGGTGGCATCCTGGCCGAGGCGCGCCGGGACCCTGAACTCGACGGGAATCTGGCGGTGTTGGCGCTGCGCGCCGCGACACGCAAGGAGACCCTGCTGCCGCTGCACCTCAACGTGTTCGCGGCCA
This sequence comes from Streptomyces sp. NPDC007205, assembly GCF_040634095.1. Classification (NCBI taxonomy): domain Bacteria; kingdom Bacillati; phylum Actinomycetota; class Actinomycetes; order Kitasatosporales; family Streptomycetaceae; genus Streptomyces; species Streptomyces sp. NPDC007205. The sequence continues at coordinate 121,830 of NZ_JBEYEW010000021.1, read as the reverse complement.
CCCTCGCCGACCTCGGCGGTCTGACCCCGCTGCACGACGCCGTGCGCGCGGCCGGGCGGATGCCCTGGGAGGTGACGCTGGACGTGGTGCCGCCCTGCACGCACGTGCCGCAGCAGGCCCTGCTGGAGGCGGTGACCGCGCTGCGCGAGCAGGGGTTCCGGATCAGCGCGGACGGCATCGGCGACGGCGACATGCCGCTTCGGCTGCTCACCGATCTCTCCCCCGACCTGGTCAAGCTCGACGCCTCCCTGCTGTCCCGGCCGGCCGCGGTACGGGCGATGCGCACCCTGTGCGAGGAGCTGGGTGCCCTGGTCGCGGTGGAGGGGGTCGAGACGGAACTGCAGTACGCGGCGGCGCTGTCGGCCGGGGCGCAGCTGGCCCAGGGCGAGCTGTTCGCACCGCCGGCCCGGATCCCCGCCGCTGACGTATACGTTCCGCCCCGCTCCCCCGGCGCCGTAGGCGTGCCCCGGTCCGGGCCGTCGGTGCGGGAGTTCGTGCGCCCGGCCGCCGTACTGCCGGTGACCGCCTCGGCAGGGCAGGTGCGCGCGCTGCTGACCGGATCGCCGGACGTCTCCGGTGTGCTGCTGGTGGACCAGGCCGGCCGGCCCGTGCGGTCGGTGCACCGCTCCCGGTTCCTGTTGTCGATGTCCGGCCGCTACGGGCACGCCCTGTACGCCGACCGGCCGGCCTTCAAGCTGGGGGACGCGCCCCGTACGGTCGGTGTCGACGCCACCGCCTGGGAGGTGCTGGACGTCGTCGCGATCGGCGGCCGGGGCCGGACCTCGGACGATGTCACGGTGGTCGACCGGCACGGGCGGTGCGTGGGTGTCGTACGGCTTGCGGATCTGGTGCGGGCGCTGGCCGAGAGCCGGGTCGAGGAGGCCGCGGGGCTCAATCCGCTGACTCGGCTGCCCGGTTCGGACGCGGTCACGGGCGAGGTCGACCGGTGGATCGCGGACGGCCGGACGTTCGCGCTCAGCTGGCTGGACATCGACCACTTCAAGCAGGTCAACGACGGCGCCGGGTTCGCTGCGGGCGACGAGCTGATCCGGTCGGTGGGGCGAGCCCTGCAGCACGCCGTGTCGGGGCACGCACGCGTGGGGCACATCGGCGGCGACGACTTCCTGATCCTGTCCGAGGAGGAGGCGCTCGGTCCACTGGTCGCCGCCGTGCTAGACGCGCCCTGGTCGGCGGGAGACCGGCCGGTCACGCTCTCCCTCGCGACCGTCGTGTGCGCACCGGGAAGCGTGGGCGACCACCGCCAGGCCGCCGCGCACCTCGCTCCGCTGAAAAAGGCGGCCAAGGCGCTGCACGGCGCGAGCTGGGTGCTGGGACGCGCCGGGCTGCCCGGTCACGAGGTCCGGCGCGGTCACGGGGCGGCGACGGCGCAGGCCGGTTACGCGGCCGCCGAGCCAGGGTGGTGAACATCCGTTCCGCGCATGGGCGTTGCATCGCGGCAGCAGGGGCACGGCCCCCGGGTGCGTCGCTGTCACCGGCGCCGTCGGCAACCTTGACGCCCCCGTGGCGCCGGTGAACACTTCCCGGTGTCAGCCGACATCGCCGTACATTCTCGGCGTTATCAGGCACTGCGCCACGGGTCTGTCCTGTTCCACGGCCCGCCCCTTCCTGGCGATACGGCTGCGAGGGCACGCTCGTCACGGACGCCGGGCGGGGCGTGGGGCTCCCCGCCTCCGGCTGAAGTCGCCACGAACTTTCCTGCACGGAGGCCGGGGCCGAGCGCCACCGGCCGGCGCCAAGGGAGCCGCCATGAGCAACGGAGACATTTTCGTCGGCGAGGTCATCGGCACCGCGATCCTGATCCTGTTCGGCGCGGGTGTCTGCGCCGCCGTCACTCTCAGGTACTCCAAGGCGCGGGCCTCGGGCTGGGTCGTCATCGCGTTCGGCTGGGGCTTCGGCGTCCTGGCGGGCGCGTACACCGCCGCTCCGCTCTCCGGTGGCCAGCTCAATCCCGCGGTCACCATCGGCATCGCCGTGGACACCGGCAAATGGGGCAAGGTCTGGGTGTATCTGCTGGGCGAGATCGTCGGCGCGATGCTGGGCGCCGTCCTCGCCTACCTGGTCTACCTCGCACAGTTCCAGGCCAACGTCCGCAAGGAGGGCACCACCGAGGGCACGGCCGACGAACCGGTTCCGACGCTCGGCGTCTTCTCGACGATCCCGGAGATCCGGAACCCGATCGCCAACCTCATCACCGAGATCATCGCGACGATGGCCCTCGTGCTGCCCGTGCTCGCCTTCGGGCTGACGAAGGGGCTCGGCGAGTCCGGCACCACGGTGCTGATCGTCTCACTGCTCGTCGTCGGCATCGGCCTCTCCCTCGGCGGGCCCACCGGCTACGCCATCAACCCGGCCCGCGACCTCGGCCCGCGCATCGTGCACACCTTCCTGCCGATCCCGAACAAGGGCACGTCCGACTGGGGTTACGCCTGGATCCCGGTGGTCGGCCCGCTGATCGGCGGGGCGCTCGCGGGCCTCGTCTACAACGCGGCCTTCTGACCCAGTGACTGCAACACGGCCTTCTGACCCAGCCACTGCCACCAGCGACCCAGGGACAGCCATGACGGACACCGCCGAGAAGTACGTCGCCGCCATCGACCAGGGCACCACGTCCAGCCGTTGCATCGTCTTCGACCACGGCGGCGCGATCGTCGCCGTGGACCAGCGTGAGCACCGCCAGATCTTCCCCAAGCCGGGCTGGGTGGAGCACGACGCGACCGAGATCTGGTCCAAGGTGCAGGCCGTGGTGGCCGGAGCACTGGCCAAGGCCGGGCTGCGCGCTGATCAGCTGAGCGCGCTCGGCATCACCAACCAGCGGGAGACGACGGTCCTGTGGGACCGCGCCACGGGCAAGCCCGTGCACAACGCGATCGTCTGGCAGGACACCCGTACCGCGGCCCTGTGCAGGGAGCTGGGCGGCGCGGAGGGCCAGGACCGCTTCCGCGAGCCGACCGGACTCCCGCTGGCCAGCTACTTCTCCGGCCCCAAGGCGGCCTGGCTGCTGGACCATGTGCCCGGCCTCAGGGAGCGGGCCGAACGCGGCGAGATCGCCTTCGGGACCATCGACTCCTGGCTGATCTGGAACCTCACCGGCGGCACCGAGGGCGGCCGGCACGTCACCGACGTCACGAACGCCGGCCGCACCCTGCTGATGAACCTGGAAACACTCCAGTGGGATCCCGCCATCCTGTCCGCCATGAACGTGCCCGAGGCGGTCCTGCCCGAGATCAGGTCCTCCGCCGAGGTGTACGGCACGGCGGTCGGGCAGCTCGCGGGCGTGCCCGTGGCCTCCGCGCTGGGCGACCAGCAGGCCGCCGTCTTCGGGCAGGGCTGCTACGACGTGGGCAGCGCGAAGAACACATACGGCACCGGGAGTTTCCTGCTGCTGAACACCGGGAACCGGCCGGTGCCGTCCAAGAGCGGGCTGCTGACGACGATGGGCTACAAGATCGGCGGGGAGGCGCCGGTGTACTGCCTGGAGGGGTCCATAGCGATAACGGGCGCGCTGGTCCAGTGGTTCCGCGACCAGCTCGGGATCATCCGCAGCGCCGACGAGATCGAGACTCTGGCGGCGAGTGTCGAGGACAACGGCGGCGCCTATATCGTGCCCGCGTTCTCCGGCCTGTTCGCGCCCTACTGGCGCTCCGACGCGCGCGGTGTGGTCACCGGTCTCACCCGGTACGTCACGAAGGCGCACCTCGCCCGTGCGGTGCTGGAGGCGACGAGCTGGCAGACCCGGGAGGTCGTGGACGCCATGTACCAGGACTCCGGGGTGCGGATCACCACGCTGAAGGTCGACGGCGGCATGACGAGGAACAACCTGCTCATGCAGCACCAGGCGGACGTCCTCGGCGTGCCGGTGATCCGGCCCCGGGTGTCGGAGACGACTTGTCTGGGCGCCGCCTACGCGGCCGGTCTGGCCACGGGCGTGTGGAACGACCTCGACGAGCTGAAGTCGCACTGGCAGCAGGACGCGCAGTGGACGCCGGCGATGGAGCCGTCGGTGCGCGAACGCGAGTACGGCAACTGGCGCAAGGCCGTGGAGAAGAGCTTCGGCTGGCTGGAGGAGGGCGCGTAGAAAACGCCGTACGCGCGCGTGTCCCGCACCGGACCACGGCCCGTACTCCGGTCGGCGGGAGTACGGGCCGTGCCCGTCGGTCGGCCGAGGGCGGACCGGCGGCGGTTCAGCCGAGTGCGGCCTGGCGGCGGTCGGCCGCGAAGTCCATCGCGTGCTGGACGACTCCGATGAGCACGTCCTTGACCGATTCCCGGTCACGCGCGTCGCACAGCAGCACCGGTACGCCCTCATCCAGGTCGAGGGCCTGCCGTACGGCCTCGGCCGGGTAACGGCCAGCGCCTTCGAAACAGTTGACGCCGACGAGGAAAGGTATGGAACGCCGCTCGAAGTAGTCCACGGCGGCGAAGCAGTCCTCCAGACGGCGGGTGTCGGCGAGGACGACGGCGCCGAGCGCGCCCTCGGACAGCTCGTCCCACATGAACCAGAACCGTTCCTGCCCGGGCGTGCCGAAGAGGTACAGCACCAGGTCCTCGCGCAGGGTGATGCGGCCGAAGTCCATGGCCACGGTGGTGGTGTGCTTGCCCTCCACACCGCTGGTGTCATCGACCGGGCGCCCTGCCTCGGTGAGCAGTTCCTCGGTGCGCAGCGGCCTGATCTCGCTGACCGCCCCGACGAGGGTCGTCTTGCCCACGCCGAAACCACCGGCCACGAGGATCTTGAGCGTGACCGGCTCGACCGGGGGCTTGCCGCGCTCAGAACGCCCGAAGATCATCGGTCTCTTCTCCTGCTTGATGGTGGTCGGGCGACGGCCGGCCGTGGCCGCCGCCAGGGGTGCCGCCAGAGATGTCGATGCCGGTACGTCGCGTACGCCGCACCCGGTCGGCGCCGCCACCGCTCCCCCACGGGACGGCGTACTCCTCGCGCCGGACCGGCAGCGGACGTGCCGGGACTCCGAGTCCATGCGGCGAGTGCCGGCCTGTCACTCAGTGCTCCGTTCCCGTGCCGGTCACAGCGCCCGGAGGCCGTTGATCACGTCACGCAGGATGCTTTCGTCCGGCAGCTCGGCCGGGGGCACCGGACGCGTGACATGGACGAGTTCCGTGTGCACGAGATCGCCGATGAGGACGCGCACCACACCGGTCGGCAGGTCGAGTTCGGCGGCGAGTTCGGCGACCGACTGCGGTTCGTCACGGCAGAGCCCGACGATCTCCACGTGCTCGGGCGACAGCGTCGGATCCGTTTCCGGGTCGCCCGCGTCGGGTTCCGTGACGACCACCGCGATCAGGTCCAGCCGGTGCTGGGCGGGACTCGTGGTGCGGCCGCGCGTCATGGCGTAGGGACGGACGACCGGTCCGGCCTCGTCGTCGAACCAGTGCTTTCTTCCCTGACCGTCTCCGCTCATGTCATCCCACTACCCGCCTGCGGACAGATCGGTGCGCGGCGCGGTGCCCAGATGCACGCCAACCCGCTTGACCAGGAGCGTCATCTCGTAGGCGACCTGTCCGACGTCGGAGTCGGCGTCGGAGAGGACGGCGAGGCAGCTGCCGTCACCGGCGGCGGTGACGAAGAGGAAGGCGTCGTCCAGTTCGACCACCGTCTGCCGGACGCTGCCCGCGTCGAAGTGACGGCCCACGCCCTTGGCAAGGCTGTGGAAGCCGGAGGCGACGGCGGCCAGATGTTCGCTGTCCTCCCTGGTCAGGTCCTTGGATGCGCCCGTTGGCAGCCCGTCGCCGGACAGGACGACGGCTTTGCGGATGCTGGCGACCCGGTCGACCAGGTCGTCCAGGAGCCAGTTCAGCTCCCCCTTGTTCGTCGCCGTGTGGCCGGTCGCCTTCGGTGCGGTCATCGACCGTCCCCCTTAGTCGTTCCTTGTGCTGTGCCGTTGTGGGCGCCGTCGCCCGCGGCATTGTCCCGCCGGCCGCGCTGCCAGCCACGCTGGAGCGAGGCCATCCGGTTGCGGACCTCCTCGGCGTCGCGGTCGGCGGGCTGCGCCGCGCGTTCGTCGCGCCGCGCGGTGTCCTGCTTGAGCTGGGGAGCCAGGCTGGCCTGGCGGACCCGCCGGGGCAGGAGCCCGGTGGCCGGTTCGGGAGCCACCGCGGCGCCCGAACCGGTGGCTGCGGGGCTGCCGGCGGAGGTGACGTCGCTGGCGTCAGTGGCTCCGGTGGTGCCGGGGGCACCAGTGGTGCCGGTGGTGGCGGTCGACGGGGTGTCCTGGGTGGGCAGGGCCTGGCGGCCGGACCGCGTCTCACCCGGCCGGGGCTCTTCGGTGGAGGGCTCGGCAGGTCCACCACGGGGACGGAACCTTTCGCCGGTCGGCTCGGCCGAACGACCGAGACGGTCCCGCTCTCCGAGCGTCCCGGCCGCTCCCGCACCGAATCGGCCCTGCTCACCGGCGAACTCGGCGTCACCACCACCGAAACCGCCCTGCTCACCAGGGAATTCAGCCCCGCCATCGCCAAAACGACCCTGGTCACCGGCGCGCTCAGCCCCGCCACCATCGAATCGGGCGCCCTCACCTGCAGCTTGGGCCTCGCGGCCGAAACGGAACCGCTCACCGGCAGGCTGGGCCGTACCCTCGTCCGACCGGTCCACGGCGCCCCGATCCGACCAGCCTGTGGCGCCGCCACCCGGCCGACCCGTGACAGCCGCATCCGGCCGACCGGTGACAGCCGCATCCGGCCGACCCGTGCCGCCGCCGTCCGGCCGACCCGGGGCACCTGTGCCGTCCCCGCTGGGTGAGCCGGGGCGGGTGCGGCGGGGCAGGGCGGGGACGTCGGGGGGCGGGGCGGCGCCGTCGGTGGAAGCCGTGCCGCGGTCCTGGGCGCGGTCGGTGAGTTCGGCGGGGCGGCGGGAGGCCGTGGTGCGCCGGCGGGCGGGCAGCGGAGCCAGTCCGCCCATGTCGGGGCGGCGGGAAGCGGCGGAGGGCTGCTGCTCCGGTTCGTCGCGGCGGGGCCGCTGGTCGGTGACGGGCTTGCCGTGCGAGCTGACCAGTTTGGGGGTCTGCCGGCGCGGCAGCGGGATGGCCCCGCGTTCCCCGGCCTCCTCACGCGGCGCACGGTCGGCGGACGCGGAGGGCGCCTGCTCTTCGGCGCGGGAGCGGGAGCGGCGGGGCAGGAAAAGCCCGCCGCGCTCGCTGTCCTCGCCGGCCAGGACGCCGGGGAAGTCGTCGATGGCGTCGAGATCGACGGGCGCCTCCAGCTCGACGGGGCCGTCCAGCAGCGAGGCCGGCAGGCCGGGCAGCGGTGCCGGCACCGCGGAACGTCCGCCGGCACGGCCCCCCGCCTGCCCGAGGCTCTTCTCCTGGCGGTCCCGGTCGAGGCGGAATCCGACACCGTTGGTGTCCGGTACGTCGTCACTCAGCAGCGCGTCGGGGATGAAGACGACGGCGGTCGTGCCGCCGTAGGGCGACGGCTGGAGGGAGACCCGGACGTTCTGGCGCTGGGCGAGCCGGCTGACCACGAACAGGCCGAGCCGGTCGGTGTCGGACAGTTCGAACTCGGGTGTCTCGGCGAGGCGCAGGTTGGCGTCGAGGAGCGCCTCGGCGGTCATGCCGAGACCCCGGTCGTGGATCTCCAGCGTGAAGCCGTTGGCGACCCGCTCACCGACCACCTGTACGGCGGTGTGCGGGGGCGAGAAGACCGTGGCGTTCTCCAGGAGTTCGGCCACGAGGTGGGTGAGGTCGGCGACGGCCGGGCCGGTGACGGCGACCCGGGGCAGCCGCCGGACCTCGATGCGTTCGTAGTCCTCGACCTCGGCGACGGCGGCCCGTACGACGTCCATCAGTTGCACCGGGCGGCGCCACTGCCGGGAGGGTGCGGCGCCGGAGAGGATCACCAGGCCCTCGGCGTGCCGCCGCATGCGGGTGGTGAGGTGGTCCAGACGGAAGAGGTCGGCGAGTTCGTCGGTGTCTTCGGTGCGGCGTTCCATGGTGTCGAGCAGGGTGAGCTGCTTGTGCAGCAGCACCTGGCTGCGGCGGGCGAGGTTGACGAAGACCTCGGAGACGCCGGACCGCAGTTCGGCCTGTTTGACGGCGGCCTCGACGGCGGCGCGCTGGAGGGTGTTGAGGGCCTGGCCGACCTCACCCATCTCGTTCTTGTCGTACTCCAGGCGCGGCGCCTCGGTCTCGACGTCGATCTGTTCGCCGGCGGACAGGCGGCGCATCACGCTGGGCAGCCGGACCCCGGACGCCTCGTGCGCCTCCAGGCGCAGCTGGCGCAGGTCGCGGATGAGACCGCGGCCGACGCGGACCGACAGGACGACGGAGAGCACGAGCGCGACCAGGCCGAGGAGGCCCGCGACGGCCGCCTGCAGGATGACGCCGATGGCCACGGGGCGCGTACGGTCCTGGAAGCGGTCGCCCACCTGGTCGTCGAGGGTGCCGAGGCCGGCCAGCACGTTCGCGGCCGCGGAGTCCCAGGTGCGGGCCGTGACACCGCGCGGAGTGCCGGAGTCCGTGCCGATGGTGGTCCGTTCGGCCGCGCGTAGCGAGGCGGTGGTGGCGTTCTTCCAGAAGCGTTCGTAGCGTTCGCGTTCGGCGGCGGGCAACAGCGGCAGGCTGACGTCGTACAGGACGGTGCGCTGGGCGACCAGGCCGGAGATGTCCCGGGTCTCGTCGCGGGTGAGCCGGCCGACGACCAGGGAGGAGCCGAGCAGGGCGTCCTCGCGGGAGAGCAGCTCGCGGGCGCGGCTGATGTTGACCATCGCGCGGGCCTGCGCGTCCAGGTCGACGTCGTCGATGCCTTCGAGGGCGCCGAGCAGCGTGAAACAGGGGTCGACGAGGCGGTTGTACTGCTCCAGGGCCTGGGCACGGGTGACGGTGCCCGCCTCGACGCTGTGGCGCAGGGAGTCGAGGCCGCCGAAGGCGTCGAGGACGGCGGTGAGGCGTTCGCTGTCGTCCGCGTCCATGGCGTCGAGGACGTCCCGGTCGGTGGCGTTCTTCTGGATCTTGGCGATGGCCCGGTCGGTGGCGGTGCGGGTGCGCTGCAGCGCGGTGAGGGCGTCGGCGGTCCGCGGGTCGGCGAGGTAGACGAGGGTCTGGCGGCGTTCCTGCTGAAGGACGCGGACGGTGTCCTCGGCGGGGTAGCCGATGTCCTCCTTGACGTCCGACACATGGAACAACCGGGCGACTTCGCGCCCTGTGAGTACCGTGGCGAAGCCCCAGATCGCGGTCAGGGACACCAGCGGCACGAGAAGCAGCGCCACGATCTTCCGGCGGATCGACTTCCCGCGAAAGCGCATGGCCTCCCCCAGCTCGACCCCCGCGGGCCGGGGGTGCACATGTACGTCAACAAACGGCGCGAGCCTACTACCGCCTCCCAGTTAACTCGAAGACATGTCCGGAGGGCGAACTTCCGCTTCAGCCCGGAGACATGGCGAGTTGTCCGGGCATTACGGGAGATTGCCACCGTGATCCGCTAGCCGCGCACGGGCTGAGCGTGATGCCATGGCCGGGCGGTTGGCTTGTTTTTTTCGCCGAGTGGGAATCTTCCCGCGATCTCGTTCGTCCTTCTCTACGGGAAATGGGGGCGGAATGGGCCACAGGAGCCGCATCCCGCACTCCGGCGGCGTAAAACTGCGCAAGCCGGGCAGCCACTGGGGGAGCCGGAGTCTTGTGACACCGGGGGCGAGCGGTCTGCTGGCGGTGGGGAGTGACACGGTGATGGGCACGGCGGAGCGGCGCGAAGCGCCCGAGGAGAGCATGGCGGGGCGCTCGGCGGCGCGGCGGCGCCTGGAGGCGCCGGATCGCGACATCCCGGTACGTGGGCGCGCCGCGGAGTCCCCGGGCCAACAGCGGCAGGACTACCGGCCGTTGTGGGTCGAGGAGCCCGCCCGACGGCACCCGCTGCCGGATCCGGTGCGTACGGCGGCGGTGCGCGCGGTCCTGATCATGGCGGTGACGCTGATCCAGGCGATGGTGGCGTTCCTGTGCACGATGGCCGGGTCCTGGCTGGCGTTCCCCATGGTGATCAGCAGCGTGGCGAGCACGGTGGTGGCCACCTGGGCCGTGGTCGATGTATGGGTGACCCGCCAGGTGTGGAGCCAGCGGTACGGCGTGGTCTCCGAGCCGAGCAGCACGGCCCGTGCGCTTCGCCGCGACCGGCGCGCCCGCCGGCGCGAGGAGCGCGCAGCCCTGCGTGAGCAGGAGCGGATACGCCGGCGGGGCGGCGCCGGGCAGTTGTCGCATCCCTGAGCGTGAGTGGCCGGGAGCACCGGGGGCCGGGAGCGGTTCTGGCCGGCACAACCGGGGCGGGACATGACGGGACGCGACCCGGGCGGGACGTGACGGCGCGTGACCCCGGGCGGGACGTGACGGGACGCGAGCCGGGCGGGACGTGAACGCGCAGGGCCGGACACGACCCCGGCAAGACGTGAGCAGACATGGTCTGGACGCCAGCCGGGCGGGGCCCGACCCGTACCGGACGACTCCGGCCCGCCGTCACAGCACGGCCGGTGCGATCCGTTCCCGCTCCTCCCGCTGGAGTTCGCGGCGGGCCCGCATGAAGGCGCGCGGCCGGTCCACTCCGAGGACAGCGACCGTACGGCCGTCCCGCTCGTAGTGAGCGAGGAAGCCGGCCTCCCCTGGGCCGTCGTCGGTGATCTCGCCCTCGGTGACGCGGACGGTGTCGCCATCACGGTGCCGGCCCGCGAACTGGATGCGGGAGCCGTACTGGTCGGACCAGAAGTACGGCACCGTGCGCACCGTTTCGACGGTGCGGCCGGCGAGCAGGTTGGTCACGGCGACGCGGGGTTGTTCGGTGGCAGAGGTCCAGTGCTCGGCCCGGCTCCCGCCCACGCGCGCGACGTCCCCGACCGCCACCACCTGGGGCAGGGCCGTCGCACAGCCGTCGTCGCACAGCACGCCGTCGTGGAGGGCGAGCGTCGAGCCCACCAGCCAGGACGTGTTGGGTATGGCGCCGATGCCGACGATCACGAGGTCGGCGGGGAGCGTGCGGCCGTCGGTGAGGGCGACACCGGTGACGGTGGCGGCGCCGCGCAGGCCGGCCACAGAGGTACCGGTGATGAGCTCCACCCCACCGCGACGGTGGAGCGCGGCACACACGGCGGCCATCCCGGCGCCGAGCTGGGGCACCAGCGGCAGCGGTGCGGCCTCGACCACCGTGACCTCGTGACCCAGACCCGCGCACGAGGAGGCGGTTTCGGCACCGATGAAGCCGCCGCCGATGACGACGATCCGGCGGGATCCTTGGCAGAGGCCGGCGCGCAGGGCCCGGGCGTCGTCCAGGGTGCGCAGGGTGTGCACGCCGGTGAGGCGCTCGCCGGGGATCCGGCGCGCGGCGGCCCCGGTGGCGATGACGACGGCGTCGGTCGAGACCGTACGGCCGTCTTCGAGAAGAACGGTACGACCGCGCGTGTCGAGGCCTCGGGCGCGGACGCCGAGCAGCCACTCGGCGTCGAGTCCGGCGGTGTCGTCGGCGTCGGTGAGGGCGAGGTGCTCCTCGTCGGTGCGGCCGGTGAGGAAGTCCTTGGAGAGGGGAGGCCGGTCATAGGGGCGGTGGGGTTCCTCGCCGACGATCACCAGTCGGCCGTCGAAGCCCTGGGTGCGCAGTTCACGGGCTGCGTAGAGCCCGGAGAGGGAGGCGCCGACGATGGTCACGGTCTTCATACGGCACGGCTCCTCGCGGGGGCGGCGGGGTGGTCGGGGCGGGCCGGTGCCTCATCGGAGGGACGGCGCATGGGTGTCCTGCCGGTGGGCCAGGAGCTGGGGGATCGGGGCACGAGCTGTCCCGGGGCGCGGGCCGTACGGCAGCGGCGCATGCGTGAGCAGTCGCCGCCGCGGTGGCAATCGCCGACGGAGTCCAGCCGGTCCGACCGGCCTGGGGCCATCTTCGCGCGGACCCACCGTCGCTCGGCCGTCTTGATGCGGTCCCGCCGGCCCTCGGCCATGCTCACGCGAACCTGCCGGCCCTCGGCCAGCTCCAGGCGGTCCCGCCGACCCTCGGCCATCCTCACGCGAACCCGCCGGCCCTCGGCCGGCTCCAGGCGGTCCCACCGCTCCTCGGCCGTCCTCACGCGAACCCGCCGGCCCTCGGCCGGCTCCAGGCGGTCCCACCGCTCCTCGGCCATCCTCACGCGGTCCCACCGCCCCTCGGCCGTCCTCACGCGAACCCGCCGCTCCTCGGCCGGCTTCATGCAGTCCCACCGCCCCCGGGCGATGTGCGTGCGATCGGGCCTCCTCCAGGCGGGGTTCAGTCGGTTCCACCAGCCGCGGGCCCCCTTCACACGGTCGCGGCGGTCGTGGGTCGTCTTCATGCGGCGGTGCCCTCCTCCGCGGTGAGGTGGACGTGGATGACGCCGTCCTCGACGGTGACACGGTGGGTGCGGACGGGGCGCCGGGCCGGCAGGCAGGTCGGTTCGCCGGTGCGCAGATCGAAGGACGCGGCGTGCAGCGGGCATTCGACCAGGCAGCCCTCCAGCCAGCCCTCGGAGAGGGACGCGTCCTGATGGGTACAGGTGTCGTCGATGGCGTAGAGCCCGCCGTCTTCGGTGCGGAACACGGCGATGGGCGGTGTGGTCTCGACGCGGACGGACTCACCCTCGGGGAGGTCTTCGAGGCGGCAGACGGGAATCACGGGCCCCCCTCTCGGTCCGGGACACTCGGTCCGGGACCTGCTCGATGCAGGCGTCAGGGATGCAGCCAGGAGTCCGGACCCGTGGTGGTCCGGCCGGCAGCGGTAAGGGAGTGGAGCGGCACAGCAATGCCGGACATCTGGGTCCGGGTCGTTCGGCACCCTTCCGGGATCCGGACGCTTGGGTAACATGATGTTTCGTATGGCGCACGCTCTAGCGCTATGCGCAACAGAATCCGCGCGGGACGACCGCCGCGTCAAGGGCTTCCCGCAGATGCGGCCCGAACCGGGCCCACAGGTGGTGAGAGTTGAGCCATGACCCGCACGCAGAAGCAGTCTGACCGCAGCGAGGAGACCACGGAGGACCCACGAGTCCCGGAGAGGCGGAACGGCCGCGGCGCGGTCAGCGCGGTGCAGTCGGTGGACCGCGCCGTGAGTGTGCTGGAGATCCTCGCCCGGCACGGCGAGGCGGGCGTCACCGAGATCGCCGAGGAACTGGACGTGCACAAGTCCACGGCCTTCCGGCTGCTCGGCGTCCTGGAGAACCGCGGCCTGGTGGCCCAGGCGAAGGACCGCGGCAAGTACTACCTCGGGGCCGGCGTACTGCGCCTGGCGGGGGCGGCGGCAGTGCGGCTGGACATCTCCCAGGAGGGCGTCCCGGTCTGCCGTGAGGTCGCCGACGAACTGGGCGAGACGGTGAACATCGCCGTGCTCGACGACGACGCGGCGGTCAACATCATGCAGGCCCGCGGCACCGCCTCCGTCACCGCCCAGAACTGGCTCGGCAGACGCACCCCGCTGCACGCCACCTCCAGCGGCAAGGTGCTGCTCGCGCACATGCCGCCCACCCTGCGAGAGGGCCTGCTGGCGCGCTCGTTGCCGCGGTTCACGGACCGGACGATCACCGGCGCGGCGATGCTGCGCGCCGAGTTGGAGGCCGTGGTCGAACAGGGCTACGGCGTCACGATCGAGGAACTGGAGCTGGGGCTCGCGGCCGTCGCGGCACCCGTGCGTGCGCATGACGGCAAGGTGATCGCCGCGATCAGCGTCTCGGGGCCGGTGTACCGGCTGAATCCGGACCGGCTGCCGGAGGTGGCGAAGCGGACGGTGGCGGCCGGCGCCGAGCTGTCGCGCCGTATGGGCTACGGCTTCTGAAGGGCTACGGCTTCTGAAGGGCTACGGCTTCTGAAGGAGTTGCAGCAGAGGGTCACGGCGGTGCGGGACCGGGGGCGTCCCCGGTCCCGCACCGCCGTGTGTCCGACGGGTTTCGCCCCACGGATTCCTTTTGCCAAGGGTTAACGCGCACCCCTTGACGGCCGTGTGACGCCGTTCTCAATATGTTCCCCATCGCGCAACCCATCGTGCAATGCGCAACAGCAGAGGAGCTTGTCGTGCCACACGAGGTCCGTGCCGTAGTCGCTGTCGAGAAGGGCGCACCCGTGGAGGTGCGGACGATCGTGGTTCCCGATCCAGGGCCCGGTGAGGTCCTGGTCAAGGTGCAGGCCTGCGGGGTGTGCCACACGGATCTCCACTACCGGGAGGGCGCGATCAGCGACGACTTCCCGTTCCTGCTGGGCCATGAGGCGGCCGGCACGATCGAGGCGGTCGGCGCGGGTGTCACCGACCTGCAGCCCGGTGACTACGTGGTGCTGGCCTGGCGGGCGCCCTGCGGCAGCTGCCGTTCGTGTCGCCGCGGCCGGCCCTGGTACTGCTTCGACTCCCGCAACGCGGCCCAGCCGATGACCCTGTTGGACGGCACCCCGCTCAGCAACGCCCTCGGCATCGGCGCGTTCGCCGAGAAGACGCTGGTCGCGGCGGGTCAGGCGGTGAAGATCGACCCCGCAGCGCGTCCCGAGGCGGCCGGGCTCATCGGCTGCGGGGTGATGGCCGGTTACGGGGCCGCGGTCAACACCGGCCATGTCGGCCGCGGTGACTCGGTCGCCGTCATCGGCTGCGGCGGTGTCGGTAACGCGGCCATCGCGGGCGCCTGCCTGAACGGCGCCATGAAGGTCATCGCCGTGGACATCGACGACAAGAAGCTCGACCAGGCGGAGAAGTTCGGCGCCACCCACACCGTCAACTCCCTGGGCACCGACCCGGTCGAGGCGGTTCGCGCCCTCACCGACGGCCACGGCGTGGACATCGCCATCGACGCGGTCGGCCGCCCCGAGACCTTCGAGCAGGCCTTCTACATGCGCGACCACGCCGGCCTGCTGGTGCAGGTCGGGGTGCCCGCCCCCGAGATGAAGGTGGAACTCCCGCTGATCGACGTCTTCTCGCGCGGCGGCGCGATCAAGTCCTCCTGGTACGGCGACTGTCTGCCGAGCCGGGACTTCCCCTTCCTGATCGACCAGTACCTGTACGGTCTGCTCGACCTGAACGCGTTCGTGTCCGAGACCATCTCCCTGGACCAGGTGGAGCAGGCGTTCGGCAAGATGCACCGGGGCGAGGTACTGCGCTCGGTGGTGGTGCTGTGAAGGGCGCCGTACGCATCGAACGCGTCGTCACCCACGGCACGTTCAGCCTCGACGGCGACACCTTCGACGTCGACAACAACGTCTGGCTGGTCGGTGACGAAGAGGAGGTGCTGATCGTGGACGCCGCGCACGACGCCGAGGCGATCCACCGCGCCACGGCGGGCCGCCGGGTCACCGCCGTCGTCTGCACCCACGCCCACGACGACCACATCGACGCCGCGGCGGCGCTCGCCACCCGCACCGGCGCGCCCGTCCTGCTCCACCCGGACGACCACGAGCTGTGGTCCCACACCCATCCCGGCCGCAAACCGGACGGCGAGCTGACCGACGGCCGCGTCCTCACGGTCGCCGGGATCGAACTGCAGGTCATCCACACCCCCGGCCACACCTGGGGCAGCTGCTGCCTGTACGCCCCGTTCCTCGGCGCCGTCTTCACCGGCGACACGCTCTTCCACGGCGGTCCCGGCGCCACCGGCCGCTCCTACTCGGACCGCCCCACGATCGAGGCGTCCCTGCGCGCCCGGCTGCTGACCCTGCCGGGCGGCACCGTCGTCCACACCGGGCACGGCCAGGACACGACGATCGCCGCCGAGCGGCCGAACGTCCCCGCCGCCTGAGCGACTTCCCCGCACCTGCCATCCCCGCCACCACAAGGAGGGGCATGTCCAGCACCCCCGAACACCGGTCCCAGGGCCCCCGCGTCGTCGTCATCGGCGCCGGTATCGTCGGCTGCTCCCTCGCCGACGAACTGACCGCCCGCGGCTGGACCGACGTCACGGTCCTCGAACAGGGCCCGCTCCCCGCCCCAGGCGGTTCCACCTCCCACGCGCCCGGACTCGTCTTCCAGACCAGTCCCTCGAAGACCCTCGCGGAGTTCGCCAAGTACACCGTCGAGAAGTTCTGTTCCCTCGAGGTCGACGGCGTCTCCTGCTTCCAGCAGGTCGGCGGCCTGGAACTCGCCACGACCCCCGAGCGCCTGGCGGAACTGCACCGCAGGGCCGGTTACGCCGCCTCCTGGGGCATCCGCGGCGAGGTCGTGGGCACCGCCCGTTGCAAGGAACTCTGGCCACTTCTGGACGAGTCGGTCGTCGTCGGTGGATTCCACACGCCCGACGACGGCCTGGCCCGGGCCCTGCTCGCGGCCCGCGCCCAGATGGACCGGGCCACCGAGCGCGGCGCCCGCTTCCTGGACCGTCACACGGTCACCGGCATCGAGCAGGAGGACGGCCGGGTCACCGCCGTGGTCACCGACCAGGGCACCTTCCCCGCCGACCATGTCGTCTCTGCGGCCGGATTCTGGGGGCCGGTGATCGGCCGCATGGCCGGCATCGACGTACCGCTGCAGCCGCTCGCGCACCAGTACGCCAGGACCAGGCCGCTGCCCGAGCTGGGGGGCGCCACGGCCGAGGCCTCGAAGCCGATCCTCCGTTTCCAGGACCGGGATCTGTACTTCCGCGAGCACACGGACCGCATCGGCATCGGCTCGTACGCGCACCGGCCGCTGCCGGTGGACCCGTTCGCCGTGCTCGCGTACGACGCGGCCCGCGCGCAGGACTTGGAGATGCCGTCCTCGTACCCCTTCACGGAGGACGACTGGGCGCCGAGCTGGGAGGACTGCCGGCGGCTGCTGCCCGCGCTGCGGACGACGGAGATCGAGACCGGGTTCAACGGCGTCTTCTCCTTCACCCCGGACGGCATGCCGGTCCTCGGAGAAGCCCGGCAACTGCGCGGCTTCTGGCTGGCCGAGGCGGTCTGGGTGACGCACTCCGCGGGGGTGGCGAAGGCGGTGGCCGAGTGGATGGTCGACGGGCGGCCCTCGGTCGACGTGCACGAGTGTGACCTCACGCGGTTCGAGGAGGCGCAGCGTTCACCGTCGTACGTCCGTGAACGCGGTTCACAGCAGTTCGTCGAGGTGTACGACGTGCTGCACCCCCTGCAGCCGATGGAGCAGCCACGGCCGCTGCGCGTCAGTCCCTTCCACGCCCGTCAGCAGCAACTCGGCGCCTTCTTCCTGGAGGGCACCGGCTGGGAACGTCCGCACTGGTACGAGGCGAACGCCCCGCTCGTGGACGCTCTCGGCGACCTCCCCGAGCGCGACGCCTGGTCGGCCCGCTACTGGTCCCCGATCGCCGCCGCCGAGGCGAGGACGACCCGCGAGAAGGTCGCCCTGTACGACATGACCCCGCTGCGCCGCCTGGAGGTGACCGGACCCGGCGCGCTCGTCTTCCTGGACCGCATGACCAGCAACAACCTCCGCAAGAAGCCCGGCGCGGTCACCTACACCCTGCTCCTGGACGAGGCCGGAGGCATCCGCTCCGACCTCACCGTCGCCCGTCTCGCCCGCGACCGCTTCCAGGTCGGGGCCAACTCCCCCGCCGACCTCGACCGGCTGCTGCGGCACGCGCCCGACGACGTCCAGGTCAGGGACATCACCTCCGGCACCTGCTGCATCGGCGTCTGGGGACCGCTCGCCCGCGACCTGGTCCAGCCGCTGACCCGCGACGACTTCTCCCACGAGGGCTTCGGCTACTTCCGGGCCAAGCAGACCTACCTCGGCCATGTGCCGGTGACGGCGATGCGCCTCAGCTATGTCGGTGAGCTGGGCTGGGAGCTGTACACCACGGCCGACCTGGGGCTCCGGCTCTGGGACACGCTGTGGGAGGCCGGCCAGGAGCACGGCGTGATCGCGGCCGGGCGGTCCGCCTTCAACTCCCTGCGGCTGGAGAAGGGCTACCGGGCCTGGGGCACCGACATGACCGACGAGCACGATCCGTTCGAGGCGGGCGTCGGCTTCGCGGTCCGTATGGACAAGGAGGACTTCGTCGGCAAGGCGGCGCTGGAGCGGGCCGGTGAGCCCTCCCGCCGGCTCACCCCGCTCCTCCTCGACGACCCCGCAGCCGTGGTGCTCGGCAAGGAGCCGGTGCTGGTCGACGGCGCCCCGGCCGGCTATGTGACCAGCGCGTCGTACGGCTACACGCTCGGCCGCTGCATCGCCTACGCCTGGCTCCCGGCGGGCCTTGCCACCGGCACCGGCGTGCACATCGAGTACTTCGGCGAGAAGGTGCCGGCCACCGTCGCCGACGAGCCGCTGTTCGACCCGAAGATGACCCGCATCCGTCGTTAGGAGACGGCCATCCGATCGGCCTGTTCGACCCCGCCCCTCTCACCACCGCGCCCGCCCGAGGAGCCCCCGTGACGACGACCCCGATCCCCCCGAGCCTCATCGCGACCCTTCCGGGCCACTACTACACCGACCCGGATGTCTTCCGGCAGGAGCAAGAGAACCTCTTCGAGTCCCTGTGGTTCTGCGCGGTCCGCAGCGCCGACCTGGACAAGCCGGGGGCCTTCCGCACGGTCCAGGTGGGCCGCGAGAACGTCATCATCACCCGCACGCGTACGGGTGAGCTGCGCGCCTTCCTGAACGTGTGCCGGCACCGGGGCGCCCGGCTGTGCATGGAGGAGTCCGGCGAGGTGCGCCGCGCTCTGCAGTGCCCTTACCACGCGTGGACGTACGACCTTGACGGCAAGTTGATCGCCGCACCCAACTTGATCAAGATGCCGGACATTGATCGAGTCGCGTACGGGTTGATCAAGGTGGCCCTGCGCGAGTGGCTCGGCTACGCCTGGGTGTGCCTCGCCGACGAACCGCCCTCCTTCGAGGACACCGTGATGTACGCGGCCGTGGAACGGCTCGGCGACGCCGCCGCCATCGAGCACTACGGCACCGAGCAGCTGGCCCTCGGCAAGCGGATCACCTACGACGTGAAGGCCAACTGGAAGCTGATCGTCGAGAACTTCATGGAGTGCTACCACTGCGCCACGATCCACCCCGAACTCACCGAGGTGCTCCCGGAGTTCGCCGACGGGTACGCCGCCCAGTACTACGTCGGGCACGGCGCGGAGTTCGGCGAGCGGATCAAGGGGTTCACGGTCGACGGCAGCGAGGGCTTCGGCAAGCTCCCGGAGGTCCGCGCCGACCAGGACCGCCGCTACTACGCCATCACGATCAAGCCGACCGTGTTCGTCAACCTCGTCCCCGACCACGTCATCCTGCACCGGATGTTCCCGCTGGCCGAGGACCGCACGGTCGTGGAGTGCGACTGGCTGTACGCGCCGGAGGTGGTGGCGTCGGGCGCGGACGTGTCGAAGTCCGTGGAGCTGTTCCACCGGGTCAACGTGCAGGACTTCGAGGCCTGCGAGCGCACCCAGCCGGCGATGTCCTCGCGCGCGTACCGCGGGGGCGGTGTGCTGGTCCCGAACGAGCACCACATCGGGATCTTCCACGAGTGGCTGCTGACCCGGCTGGGAGACGTCCATGCCTGATTTCTTCATCGACGGCGAGTGGCGCAGCGCCCTGGACGAGCGCACCCGCGAGATCCGCTGCCCGGCCGACGGCTCCCTGGTCGGGGTCGTGGACGAGGCCGGCGGCAAGGACACCGTGGAGGCGATCGCGGCGGCCCGGCGCGCCTTCGACACCGGCCCCTGGCCGCGTACGCCCGCGCAGGAGCGCGGCGACCTGCTGCTGCGGGTCGCGGACCTCCTCGTCCGCGACAAGGACGCCCTCGCCCGCGCCGAGTCCCTGGACACGGGCAAGCGGCTGGTGGAGAGCGCGTACGACATGGACGATGTCGTCAACTGTTTCCGCTACTTCGGGCGGCTGGCCGCGACCGAGACCGGGCGGGTGGTCGACACCGGCCGGGAGGGCGTCGACAGCCGGGTGGTCCACGAACCGGTCGGCGTCTGCGCGTTGATCACACCCTGGAACTATCCGCTGCTGCAGACCGCGTGGAAGGTCGCGCCGGCCCTCGCGGCGGGCAACACCTTCGTGCTGAAACCGAGCGAGCTGACCCCGCACACCGCGATCCACCTGGTGCGGCTGCTGGCGGAGGCGGGGCTGCCGGCGGGCGTGGCCAACCTGGTGCTGGGCGCCGGCCCGGAGGCGGGCGCCCCGCTGGGCGACCATCCGGACGTCGACCTGGTCTCCTTCACCGGCGGCCTGCAGACCGGCCGCAGACTGATGGCGGCCGCCGCCGGCACGGTGAAGAAGATCGCGCTCGAACTCGGCGGCAAGAACCCCAACATCGTCTTCGCGGACGCCGACTTCGACGCGGCGGTGGACATGGCGCTGACCGCCGTGTTCCTGCACTCCGGGCAGGTGTGCTCGGCCGGGGCCCGGCTGCTGGTCCAGGACGCGCTGCACGACCCGTTCGTGGACGAGGTCGTACGCCGGGCCCGGCTGATCCGGCTGGGCGGCCCGTTCGACGAGCGGGCGCAGACCGGGCCGCTGATCTCGGCGGCCCACCGGGCGAAGGTCGAGGCATATGTGGCCAAGGGCATCGAGGAGGGCGCGGTGCTGCGGTGCGGCGGCGCCCGGCCCTCCGGCCCCGGCCACGACGAGGGCTTCTACTACCTTCCGACCGTCCTGGACGCGTGCACCAGCGGCATGTCCGTGGTCCGGGAGGAGTCCTTCGGGCCGGTGCTGACCGTCGAGCGGTTCACCACCGAAGAGGAGGCCGTACGGCTCGCCAACGACACCGTCTACGGCCTCGCGGGCGCCGTCTGGACCCGCGACGAGGCCAGGGCGGCCCGGGTCGCGGCGGGGCTGCGCCTCGGCACGGTCTGGATCAACGACTACCACCCGTATGTGCCCCAGGCCGAGTGGGGTGGTTACAAGCAGTCCGGGTTCGGGCGTGAACTCGGACCGGCGGGGCTCGCCGAGTACCGCGAGACGAAACACATCTGGCGCACCACCGCGCCGGCACCGCAGGGCTGGTTCGACTGACAGCCAGAGGAGTCACCTCATGACGACCACCGAGCAATCCCCAGGTCCCCACCACCACGACGACGCCGAACTCGCGGAGTTCGGCTACAAACCCGAGCTCAAGCGCACTCTCGGCAACTTCCACACCTTCGCCGCCGGGATCAGCTACATCTCGATCCTGACGGGCACCTTCCAGCTGTTCTACTTCGGCTACGGCAGCGGCGGTCCGGCCTACTGGTGGTCGTGGCCGATGGTGTTCTTCGGCCAGTTCACCGTCGCCCTGTGCTTCGCGGAACTCGCCGCCCGCTACCC
Source organism: Streptomyces sp. NPDC007205 (assembly GCF_040634095.1). Taxonomy (NCBI): domain Bacteria; kingdom Bacillati; phylum Actinomycetota; class Actinomycetes; order Kitasatosporales; family Streptomycetaceae; genus Streptomyces; species Streptomyces sp. NPDC007205. The sequence continues at coordinate 100,656 of NZ_JBEYEW010000021.1, read as the reverse complement.
GGTGGCCGGCTCGGTCTACAACTGGTCGAAGAAGATCGGCAATCCGCATCTCGGCTGGCTGGCCGGGTGGATGATGTTGATCGCGTCCATCGTGTCCATCTCGGCGGTCGCGCTGGCCTACCAGTTGACGCTGCCGCAGATCTCCTCCACGTTCCAGTTCGTCGGCGACGGCACCGGCAAGTACGACGTGGCGACCAACGCGGTCGTCCTCGCGGCCGTGTTGATCCTGTTCACCACGCTGATCAACGCTTTCGGCGTCAAGTTGATGGCCACGATCAACACGGCGGGCGTCTTCATCGAGTTGATCGCCACCGTTGTATTGATCACCTTGTTCGCCGTCCACATCACCCGCGGCCCTCAAGTCGTCATGCAGACGAACCACACGGGATCGGGTTACTCAACGGGTTACCTCGGCGCCTTCCTGGTGGCCTCACTGGCCTCGGCGTACGTCATGTACGGCTTCGACACCGCCGCCTCGCTCGGCGAGGAGTCCCTGGACCCGTCCCGGAACGCCCCGCGCGCCATCATCCGCGCGATCGTCGCCTCCTTCGTCCTGGGCGGACTGGTCCTGCTGCTGGCGCTGATGAGCGTCTCCAGCCTCAAGGGCGACAAGCTGTCCACGGACGGCCTGCAGTACATCGTGCTCGACGTGCTGGGTCCCACGGCCGGCAAGGCGATGCTGTGGTGCGTGCTGATCGCGGTCACGGTGTGCGCGCTGGCCGTGCACACGGCGGCGATACGGCTGGCGTTCGCCATGGCCCGGGACAACAACCTGCCCGCGTCCTCGCTGCTGGCCCGGGTCAGCCCGCGCTTCCGGACCCCGGTCCTGCCGGCCGTGATCATCGGTGTGCTGGCGCTGGCGATCCTCGTGGTCAACATCCGCCAGCCGCAGATCTTCACGGTCGTCACCAGCATCGGCATCATCATGATCTACCTCGCCTACCTGGGTGTCACGGTGCCGATGCTGGTGGCCCGGCTGCGCGGCAGGTGGCAGCCGGCGGGCGGGGGCCGGTTCTCGCTGGGCCGCTGGGGGCTGCTCGTCAACATCGTCGCGGTCGTGTGGGGCGCGGCCATGACGGTCAACCTGATCTGGCCGCGCGCCGCGGTCTACAACGCGAGCGCGCCGTACCACTGGTATCTGCGCTGGGGCGCGGTGCTGTTCGTCGCGGTCATCGCGGGCGGCGGCTTCGCCTACTACTGGTTCGTCCAGCGCCACCGCACCGGCGTGCTCGCCGAGCACCGCCTGGAGGCGGCGTCCGCCGCGGACTCGGCTCCCCTCGCCGCCCCGGCGGCCGACTGACTCCGCCCCACACCGACCGATTCCGATGGATTCTGGCGGATTCCGGCTGATTTCGGCTGGGTTCTGGCAGGCAAGGAGGTCATATGAGCATCGTTGAGTTCGACTATGTGGTGGTCGGCGGCGGCACGGCGGGCAACGTGGTGGCGGCGCGGCTCTCCGAGGACCCGTCCGTGACGGTGTGCGTGCTGGAGGCGGGGCCGAGCGACGTCGGCGACGACGACGTCCTCAGGCTGGAGCGCTGGATGGGCCTGCTGGAGTCCGGCTACGACTGGGACTACCCGGTCGAGCCGCAGGCCACCGGCAACAGTTTTATGCGGCACGCGCGGGCGAAGGTGCTGGGCGGCTGCTCGTCGCACAACTCCTGCATCGCCTTCTGGGCGCCGTCGCAGGACCTTGACGACTGGGCGGCCCAGGGCTGTACGGGCTGGAGCGCGGCCGACCTGTTCCCGCTGTACCGGCGGCTGGAGAACAACGACGCGCCCGGCGACCACCACGGCCGCACCGGCCCGGTGCGGCTGCGCACTCTGAAGGGCGGCGACCCGTGCGGCGCGGCCCTGCTGGAGGCGTGCGCACAGGCGGGGATACCCACGGTCCCGTTCAACACCGGGAAGACGGTGGTGCGCGGGGCCAACTGGTTCCAGATCAACTCCGACGAGAACAACGTCCGCCAGTCGTCCTCGGTGGCCTATCTGCACCCGGTCATGGGCAAGCGTCCGAATCTGGACATCCGTACCGGAGTACGCGCCAAGAAGCTGGTGCTGGAGGGCCGGCGGTGCGTGGGCGCCGAGTACCTGGACCCGGACCTGGTGCACACCCGTACGGTACGGGCCCGGCGCGAGGTGATCGTCTCCTGCGGCTCGATCGACTCCCCGAAGCTGCTGATGCTGTCCGGCATCGGCCCGGCCGGGCATCTGCGCGAGGTCGGCGTGGACCTCGTCGTCGACTCCCCCGGCGTCGGCGAGAACCTCCAGGACCACCCCGAGGGCGTGATCATGTGGGAGGCCAAGCAGCCCATGACCACCACGTCGAGCCAGTGGTGGGAGGCGGGCATCTTCTACGACACCGAGCCCGGCCTGGACCGGCCCGACCTGATGTTCCACTACGGCTCGGTCCCGTTCGACATGAACACCGCACGCTGGGGCTACCCCACCTCGGAGAACGCGTTCTGTCTCACGCCCAACGTGACCAAGGCGAAGTCGCGCGGCACGGTGCGGCTGCGCACCCGGGACTACCGGGACAAGCCGAAGGTGGACCCGCGGTACTTCACGCACGAGCACGATGTGCGGGTGATGACCTACGGGCTCAGGCTGGCGCGCAGGATCGCCGCGCAGCCGGCCCTGAGCGGCTGGACGGGAGCCGAGCTGGCACCCGGCCCGGACGTCCGGACCGACGACGAACTCCTGGACTACATCCACAGGACGCACAACACCGTCTACCACCCGTCCTGCACGGTGAAGATGGGCGCCGACGACGATCCCTCGGCCCCGCTCGACGCGCGGTTGCGGGTCAAGGGGGTCGAGGGGCTGCGGGTCGCCGACGGGTCGGTGATGCCGGACCTGATCGCGGTCAACCCGTGCATCACGACGATGATGATCGGCGAGAAGTGCGCGGATCTGATCAGGGAGGACCGCTGACGACTACGCCGGCTTCCTGAACATCCGGGTCGCCGTGATCTCGCTGTGCACCGCTTCTCCGGCCTGGGGCTGCTCGGGCAACCCGGGCCGGAGGTGTTCCTCCACGCTGATGTACTTCAGGCCCGCGCGCAGGTCGGCGTCGTTGCGCAGGCGGATGACGAGCGGGAACTCGGCCAGCGCGGTGGTGTCGAACAGGCCGGTGGTGTAGAGCAGCTGGACGCCCAGCGCGTCGGACACGGCTCGCTGCAGCTCCAGCAGGTAGGTGGCGTTGGCGCGCCCGATGGGATTGTCGAGGAACAGCGTGCCGGCGTGCCGGTGCTTGTCCCTGCCCCGGTCGTTCGACCGCAGCGCGGCCATCGTGCAGTACAACGCGATGGCCGCCGTGAGCAGCTGGCCGCCCGAGAACACGTCGCCCATCTGTCCGACGGGCACCCGCTCTGCGCGCAGTACGGCGTCGGGCTTGAGGATCTCGACCGCCACACCCTTCGGCTGCAGCGCCGCCCCGACACCGCGCAGCAGCAGCGACATGCCGTCGCGACGCAGGTCTGCGTTCTTCTTCACAGCCGCGCGGGTGGCGTCATCGATGACCTCGCCGAGCCGTTCGGTGAGCGTGGCCTGGTCGGGCTCCTCGAAGCGGATGCGCAGGAACTCCTGCCCGGACCACTCCCCCAGGCCTTCCGGGAGGCGGGAGAGCCGCTGGGCGGAGCGCAGCGTCGCGAGGGCGGACTCCACCAGGCCCCGCAGCCGGTCCACGATCGAGTCGCGGTTGCGCTCCAGCTGCGCCAGCTCGTCGGTCAGCACGCGCAGCCGGGGCGCGAAGGCGTCGGCCCACTTCTGCGCGTGCTCGGGCAGCGCGGAGGCGGGCAGCTCGCGGATCTGCTGCCGGGCGGGGGTGCGGACCTGCTCGTAGCGGGTGGAGTTGGCGTGCCGGACGAGTACGTCGCTCGCCTCGCGCACGGCCGCCTCGGCGGCGGACAGGTCGGCGGCGCAGCCGCGCAGCGAGCGGCGGGCCTCGGCGGCGGAGTGCCGGGCCTCCTCCAGGCTGCCCGGATAGGGCTCCGGTTCCTCCTGGTCCTCCTCGGTGGTGTGCTCGCGCAGCAGGTCGCGGAGCATCGCGGCGATCTCGTCGAAGCCGCCGGCCGCGTCCTCGGCGGCCCGGTGGGCCTCCAGCAGCTCGGCGTGCGCCTCGCGGGCCCCGGCCAGCGCCTCGGTACGGGCGGTGAGTTCACCTGCCGCGGTGCGCAGCAGCGCCTGGGCGTGCTCGGCATCGCGCGGGACGAGTTCCTCGGTCAGCTCGGTGTGTGCCTCGCCGTCCTCGGGGGCGTGTCGTTCGGCCTCGCCGCGCAGCCGGCCGAGCTGCTCGCTCGCGCTGGACATGCGGGTCTCCAGGAGCTGCACCAGCTCCTCCGCGCGGGCGGCGGCGGCCTGCCGGGAGGGCCCGTCGGAGCCGTCGGGCGACTGGAGGAGCTGCTCGGCGCGGGTGCGGACCTTGTTGCTGAGCCGGTCGAGTTCGGCGCGGGCGGCGCTCTCGTCGCTCTCCGCGCGGGCCTGCTCGGCGCGCAGGTCGGCGCCGACGCCGACCTTCTCGTACAGCTGGGAGGCCGCCCGGTAGGCCTCGCGGAGGGCGGGCAGGGACGCCTTGGGGGCGTCCGCGTCCTCGACCGGTACGTCGTCGGGGGCGCCGGCGATCTCGGAGCGCTCGGCGCGCAGGGCGCGTGCGGTGCGGCGGGCGTCGTCGGCGGCGCGCTGGGCGGCGCGGCGGTCCTCGTCGGCGGCGCGGGCGCGCTCCAGGCAGGTCTGGGCGCGGGCCTCGGACTCGGTGGCCTCGTCGGCGAGTTCGCGCAGTTTGGCCTGCCAGCCGGCGCGCTCGCGGAGCCGGTAGGCGAGTCCGGCGAGGGCGTCGGCGGCGCGGCGGGCCTTCTGCGCGGCGTCCTGCCGTTCGTCGCGGACGTGTACGGCCTCGGCGGCGGCCTCGTCGGCCTCCGCGCGCAGGGTGCGTGCCTCGGCGAGCTCGGCCTCGCACTCCTCGGCGAACGCACGGGCCTCCTGGGCGGCCTGGGCCAGTTCGGTGAGGCGTCCGGCGGGGCAGCCGGTGCGCCAGGAGGCGAGCCGGGCGGCCAGTTCACGGTCCTTGCCGAGCCGGGCGGCGAGGGTGCGGATCTCCTCGTCGCGCTCGGTGGCCCGCGCGCGCAGCGCCTGGCGTTCCTCGTCGGCGGCGTGCTCGTCGTGCATGGCCGGGTTCGGCGGTACGAGGAAGACGTCACCGGGGGCGGCGCTGTCGGCGGGGGTGGGGGCGAGCAGGGCGGCGGCCGTGCCGACGGCGACGGCGGAGCGCGGCAGCAGGGCGGCGTCGGCGAGCGCCTCGCGGGCACGCGCGTGCGTGTCCGGGTCGGTGATGATCACACCGTCGACCAGTTCCGGGCGGGCGGCGAGCACGCGCGCGTGGTCGGCGGGGTCGACGGCCTGGGCGAGATAGCGCCAGCCGGGCAGCGCCGGGATGCCGTGCTCGCCGAGGAACTCCACCGTGGCCAGGACGTCCGGGCCGGGCGGCAGCAGTCCGCCGTCGCCGAGCGCGCCGAGGATCCGGGAGTCGTCCGCGGCGGCGGTGCGCAGCTCGAAGAGGTGCCGTTCGGCGGTCGACACGGCGGCGTCGAGAAGCTCGCGCAACTCGTCGGCGAAGCGGTCGAGTTCCTCGGGGGTGAGGGGGGTTTCGGGAGCCGGGCGAGGGGCGCCGTTCGGGTCCGCTGCCGTCGGCTCCACGGCGCCGTGCCGCCCGCCCGTGGAACCCACGCCCGCGTCGGTCGCGCCGCCGCGCGTGCCGCGCCGGGCGCCCATCGCGTCGTCGGCCCCTGACCGAGGTCCGGGCACCGCGGCATGCCCGGCCGCGGGCGCACCCGGCAGGCTCAGCAGCTCCGCGAGCCGTTCCTCGGCGGCCAGGGACTCGGCGAGGCGCCGCTCGGCCTCGTAGGCGCGCTCTGCCGCCGTCGCGGCGTCCGCCGCGCGGGCCGCGGTCAGCTCGGCGCGGGACTCGGCGGAGGCCGCCTCGCGCGCGTGCTCGGTGACCTTGCGGGCGGCCTCGCGGGCCGCGTCCCAGGCGGCGACGGCACTCTTCTCGGCGTCGCTGGCGGCGAGTGCCGCGCGGGCCGGGTCGGCGTCCGGCGCGCTGTCGTCGAGCCAGCCGGCGCGCACGGCCTCGGCGGTCTCCTGCTCGACCTCGGTGAGGCGCTGGCGCAGATGCCCGGCCTCGCTGCGGGCGCGCTGTGCCTCGGTCGCGGCGGTGGTGGAGTCGCGGTAGGCGGAGTCGCCGGTCTCCTGGAGCGCGGCGGAGCGCTCCTCCTCCTCGTTGGCGAGGGCCTCGGCGTTCTCGGCGGCCGCGTGCAGGGCCCGTACGAGGTCCACGGCGGCCTTGGCACGGGCGGCGAGCGCGGGCGCGGCGTCCCGCTCGGCCTCCTGGATGGCGGCGGACACGCGCGCGACACGGTCGGCGGCGGCCCGGTGGCGCAGCACGGCCTCGGCGGCCTGCCAGGCGGAGTGCAGGGTGCGCGCGTCGGCCAGCTCGCGCTTCTGTGCGGCGGCGGACTTCTCGGCCGCGGCGAGCGCCAGGGAGGCGTGCCGGTAGGCGAGTTCGGCGGCGATCAGGGCGCTGCGCTCCCGTGCGCCCTCGGAATGTGTGACGGCGTACGCGGCGGCCGTGACCCGCTGGGCGAGGTCGGCGGCCCGTACCCGCTCCCGCACGCCCCGGGCGGACAGCCGCCGGGCGAGGGTGCGGGTACGGCGCTCGGCGCCGGCGTGGATGTCACGCGCGCGTGCGCGGGCGTCGGCGGCCTCGACGATCCGCCCGAGCAGGTCGACCGACCCGGCGGTGAAGTCGCGTTCGGCGATCAGCTCGGCGCGCCGGCCCAGCTTGTTGCCGAAGCCACTGACGAGGTCGGCGAGGCCGTCGGTGTCCCGGGTGTCGGTGACGGCGCGCAGCAGCAGGTCGGTGAAGTCGGAGTCCTTCTTCACCGCGAAGAGGCCGGCCGCCTCGCCCTCGTCGGCGTTCATCTCCCGCTGGTAGCGGAAGAGTTCGGGGTCGAGGCCGAGGTCGCCGAGGTGCTCGATCCAGCGGTCGTGGATCTCCTCCCAGTGCGCCTCCAGGTGCGGGTAGGCCTTGCCGGCCTCCATGAGGGCGTCACGGAAGCCCTTCATGGTCCGGCGGCGTCCCTGCGCGCCCGAGGTGCCCTCGACGGGGGGCCGTACGGCGGTGGACTCGGCGACGGGCAGGTTGTCCAGGCTGAGCCCCGGCCCGGGCCGGAACGAGTACCAGGCCTCGGCGAACTTGCGCGGGTCGTTGGACACCTGCCGTCCGCGCCACTCACTCACCTTGCCGACGACGACGCACTCGCCGGTCTGCACATGCTGCCATTCCAGCGCCACATGGCCGCAGTCGTCGGCGAGCAGGAACTTGCGCAGCACACCGGAGCTGGCGCCGCCGAGGGTGTTGCGGTGGCCCGGCAGCATCACCGAGAAGATCAGCTTGAGCAGCACGGACTTGCCGCCGCCGTTCTCCAGGAAGAGCACGCCCGCGGGCGCGGGCCGGCGCGGCGGGCCGGACGGCTCCTCCTCGAAGAACTCCGCCTGCGCGGGCGCCGGGTCGGGCACGGGCTCGCCGACTCCCCGCAGGTCAAGCACGGTGTCGGCATAGCGGGCACCGGCGGGACCGATGGAGTAGAGGCGGACCCGGGACAGCTCGTACATGGCGGACTCTCGTCGTAAGTCTTGGGAAAACGTGCGGTGGTTCTACGGGTTCAGGAGTGGAACGGCAGCCCGGCGTCGGCCACCAGCTCCAGATCCTCGGTGTCCTCGGCGGGCAGCAGGCTGGCCGTGCCGTCGGTCACCGGTACGACGCCCAGCTCGAGCAGTTCGGCCATGGCGGCGCTGCCGGCCAGGTCGCGGACCTGGAGCTGGTAGCGGGCCGTGGTGCGGTAGGTGCCGCCGCTGTCGTCGCCGGTGCGTTGCAGAAAGCCCGAGTCGGTGAGGAAGGCCAGGGCCTTGGCCACCATGCCGGTGGTGGAGGCGGCCGGCCGGCGGGCGTCCTTGGTGGCACCGGTGGCGCTGCGTCTGGCCCAGATCCGCCAGGCGGCCTCCAGTCCGGGCGCGTCGGTCGCCGGGTCGGTGTTCTCGCCCAGTTCCTCGGCACGCTCCTCCAGGCGCCGGCAGGCCTGCCGTACGAAGGCGTCGACGCCGTTGACGGTGACGCGGCCGATGTAGGTGTCGTCGGCCAGGTCCTCCGGGCGCGGGAAGGCCAGCGCGGCGGCGGCGAGATGGGCGAGTCCGTGCAGGAAGCGGTCGCCGGAGTCGGCGGCGGTGCGACGCGCGTAGTCCCCCATGCGGACGGCGAACACCGAGTCCTCGGCGGCCGTCACGGCCATTCCCGCGCGCGGCGACACCTCCAGCACGACGAGCCCCAGACCTGCGGCGACGGCGTCGGCGAGCCGCGCGAACGCCGGGTCCTCGCGGTAGCGGCGCAGCAGCTCCGTGTACTCCTGGTCCCGCGCGGGCTGCAGCTTGGGCTGCAGCCCGAAGGCGACGAGCCGCGCCGCGTCGGCGGCGTCGGCGGGGGTGACGGCGGAACCGGCCGGCGCGGCGGCAGGCTCGGGCTCACTCCGGTCGACGTGCTCGGTCACGGCTTGGGCTCCTTGTCGCGTTGGTGCTCACTCATGCTGCTTCCGTCCGGTCCGCGGCCATCCCCGCCGCGTCCAGCAGGGCGGTCCCCACGATGAGGTCGGCACCGCCGAACTCCGGGTCGTCGAGCTCGGTGCCGTCGTCCACGGCGAACAGCAGCTTCTCCTCGCCCTGCCGGTAGGCCGTGCCCACGGCCGGACTCGCCGCGTGGACCGCCAGCAGGGCGACCAGGTAGGCCAGATCCGGGTCGTCCGGGTGCCGGCTCCGGGCCTCGGCCAGCAGTCCGGACAGCCTGCGCGGTGCGTCGGCCGGAAGATCCAGCAGCTCCATGGCGGCAGCGAGTTGTTCCTCACTGAAGCGGCTGTCGTCCGGCGTGGCGATCAGGTCGGGCTCGGGCATCTCCGCGCCGAGGTGCTCCCGCTCGACGGGCGGCGTCAGCAGGATCTCGACGAGGTCGGCCACCCGCACGGACACCGGCGTCCGCAGCCCCGTGCCGTTCGCGAAGAACGCGTCCGTGACCCGGATCGCCTGCTCCAGGGGCAACGGCAGGACGGGCGCGACGAGATGGCCGTACAGGTCTATTCCCGAGGTCGTCGCCGGCGTGGCGAAGGCCTGCCGGTCCTGCTCGGCGCGGAACAGCGGGCCCGCCTCCAGCAACCGCGACTGGAGCTGGGTGTGCCGCCGGATGCAGTCCTTGACGATGTCGACCAGCTCGGCGGCGCGGCGCTTGTGCTCGGGCTCCTCGGTCTCGTCGCGGGCCTTGCGGATGTTGGTGAGGATGGCGTTCTCGTGGCGGTAGCGCTCGGCCACGTGGTCCAGGGCCTCGGCGATCATGTCGGGCACGGCGCCCAGCCAGTCGACCGCGCGGACGTTGCGCCGGGTGGCCTCCAGGGCCCGGCGGAGGGTCTCCGAGTACTGCACCGTGCGGTATCGGGCCTGCTCGGCGGCGAGCTGGGCGTCGGCGAGCCGGCCGCGGTTGATCAGCACCTCCAGCTTGACCTCGGCGGCGATCTGGGCGCTGGTGACGTCGGTGTCCAGGGCGCCGACCAGGACGTTGACCGCCTCGTCGGTGGTGCGCAGATAGACCGTGCCGCCGGGGCCGGGGACCTCCTCGATCAGCTTGAAGTCGTAGTCCCTGCGGACGTACGCACCGTCCGGCGCGAAGGTGCCGTACACGGCGCGGAAGCCGCGGTCGACACTGCCGACGTTGATCAGGTTCTCCAGGACCCAGCGGGCCACGCGCTCGTGCTCGGCGGCCGGTCGGCGCGGGGCCTGGGCGGCGATGCGCGGGACGAGCCGGGCCACGATCTGCTCGTGGTCGGCGCCGGTGTCGAAGTCCATGTTGAGCGTGACCAGGTCGATGGCGGCGAGGGCCACCTCGGCCATGCCGTACACCGAGTACTCACCGGCCAGGTTGGCCTTGCGCGCGTCGAGGTCGTGCAGCGGCGCGGTGCAGGCGAGCGCGCGCAGCCGACGCGCCAGCCCCTCGTCGGCGGCCGGGCCCGGTGCCGGGCGCGGCCCCGCGCTGAGCTGGGGCGGAACGCTGTCCGTCGATGCAGGCGAAGTCACGGTGCACAGACTAGGTCCTTGGTCTGACATCGACCCAAACGAGCGGCTCCGCCGGATTGGCCTACAGGGCCATGGGGTGTTGTGCCCTCACCTACGGGGTGCTGTCGGCCCCCACTCGTCGCCGGTACACCTCCACCACCCGGTCCAGCGAGTCCGCGAGGTAGGTCTCCAGCAGCCGCTCGGCCTCGCGCTTGTCGCCGCTCCGGAGCGCCTGCAGGATCTGGTGGTTGCGGGCGAGGTAGGGCTCGTGCAGCCGGCGCGGGTCGTCGACGACGTGGAAGGCGAGCCGCAGCTCGGCGAAGACGCTGCGCATCAGTTCGTCGGTGCGTTCGCTGCCGGCCAGGGCCACCAGTTCCCGGTGGAAGTGGATGTTGGCGGTTCCCAGCGCCTTCCAGTCGTTCCCGGCGGACGCCGCCTCGCCCTCGGCGACCGCCGCGGCCACGCCGTCCAGCCGGTACGGCGGCTCGCCGAGCCCGCGGACGACGGCGCACTCGACCAGGGAGCGCGTGCGGTAGATGTCCTCGACGTCCTCGACGGTCAGGACCCGCACGAACACCCCGCGGTTGAGTTCGTGGACCAGCAGTCGCTCGTGCGTGAGCAGCCGGAAAGCCTCGCGCAGGGTGTTGCGGGAGACGCCGAGCGCCCCGCCGATACCGTCCTCCGACAGCCGCGTGCCGGGCGGGAAGTAGCCGTCGGCGATACGGCTGCGGAGGATGTCCGAGACCCGCTCCGCCGTGCTCGTACGCCCCAGGAGCGCCCGGTCGTCGGCCAGTGCCGTCAGCTGCTCTGCCATGCCCGGAATTCAATCGCACACACCGGAACGAAACAACGCGGGTATCGAAGGATTGTTCAACGATCCATTCCTGAGTGTCCCGACGGCCGCGCAAGCCTCGACGGTGTCCCGTGTCAGGGCGGCCAGGGCCGCGGTCGCCGCGGCGGAGGCGCGCAGATCGAGGTGGGCGCTGGTGCCGCGGGCCCGGTGCCGGAGTTCGTCTGCCGCCAGGCGCAGCAGCTGGGGCAGCAGGTCCTTGCAGCGCCGGGCCACCCAGGCGGTGCCGGCCGTGGCCAGCCACAGCAGGCTCGCCGTCCGGGTCGGCCCGGGGGACTCCGGCACGGGGGACGGCGGTTGTCCCGTCGCCCGGCCCGTCTCGGTGAGCAGCGCGTGGAAGCGCACGGCGAGCTGCCGGTGCCCGCGTTCGCCCGGGTGCAGCCGGTCCGCGCTCCACAGGGTCCGGTCGGTGATCCAGGCACCGTCCGCGGCGTGCAGGTGGACGGCCCCGTAGCGTTCGGACAGCGCGTGGACGACCGTGTTGACGGCCCGTTGCCGGCGGGCCAGCGGACGGGCCAGGGCGCCCGGCAGGCCCAGCATCGCGCCGGGGTCGGGCAGGCAGGCGGTGAGGACGGTGGCGCCCTCGCGGGTGAAGGTCGCGTAGACCTCGTCGAGGTGGGCGGCCACCGTCCGGATGTCGAAGGTGCGGCGCAGCGTGTCGTTGACGCCGATCACCACCGACACCAGGTCGGGGCTGAGTTCCCGGGCGGCCGGGGTCTGCCGTTCCCGCACGTCCCGGGTCTGTGCGCCGCTGACCGCGAGGTTGGTGAACGCGACGGCGTGGGGGCTCTCGGCGAGGGAGGGGGCCAGCAGCGCGGCCCAGCCCCGCCAGCCGTCCCCGGCCGGGTCGCCCACGCCCTCGGTCAGCGAGTCCCCGAGGGCGACGAAGCGGAGGGGTCTCATGCCGCGCCCTCCGGTACGCCGCGACGGACGCCGTCGGGGCGGAGCACCTCCGCGTCGTGCGCCGCCAGGAACGCCTCCACGGCCGCCCCCCACCCGAAGCACTCCGCACGCGCGCGTGCCGCTTCGCGCCGGGCGTGCTCGCCCCGGTCCAGGAGCAGTTCCACCGCGTCCGCGAACGCCTCGCCCCGGTCGGCCGCGGTCACCCCGGCGGACCCGATGACCTCGGGCAGCGCGGACGACGCGCTCGCCACGACGGGCGTGCCGCACGCCATGGCCTCCAGCGCGGCGAGCCCGAACGTCTCGGCCGGACCGGGCGCAAGAGCGACGTCCGCGGTCGCCTGGAGGGCGCCGAGCACGGCCCGGTCGGAGACGTGCCCGAGGAACGTCACGGGCAGCCCGTGCTCCCGCGCGCGCTGCTCAAGACGGGCCCTGAGCGGCCCGTCCCCGGCCACCACGAGCACTGCCCGCCGCCCGCGTCGTATCAGCGCCTCCAGGGCGTCCAGCGCGGTTCCCGGGCGCTTCTCGACCGACAGCCGGGAGCACATCACGAGCAGCGCCTCGCCCCCGCGCGCGTGCAGGGTGCGCAGGCCCGGGTCGCGCAGGGCGGGGCGGCGTTCCGTCAGGTCGACACCGAGGGGGGCGCGTACGACGTTGCGCGCGCCGATGCGCACGAACTCGCGCTCGGCGAACTCAGTGGTGCACACCACCCGCGAGTAGACGTGCGCGGTACGGGTGTTGAGGGCGTCGGCCGCCCGACGGGAGAGGTTCTCGGACAGGCCCCAGGTGCGCAGTACGCCGTCGGCGGTCTCGTGGGAGACCATCACAGCGGGCACGCGCGCGCGGCGGGCCCAGCGTCCGGTCCAGCGCAGGGTCGTACGGTCGGAGACCTCCAGGCGGTCCGGGCCGAGCTCCTCCAGCAGGGCGGCCACGCGCCGCTTGTCGGTGAGGACGCGGTAGCCGCCGGTGCCGGGCAGCAGCGGGCCGGGCAGGGTGATGACCCGGCCCTGCTGGGTGTCGCGGTCGGTGTGCCGCTCGCCGGGCACGATCAGCACGGGTTCGTGGCCCGCCGCCCGGAAGCCCCTGCCCAGTTCGCGCAGGGCGGTGCGCAGGCCGCCGGAGGCCGGGGCGACGAAGTTGGCGAGCCGGACGATACGCAGGGACTGGCCGGTCATGCCGCCACCACCGCCCTGCGTGCCGCGAGGACATCGTCGTAGTGGGCGATCAGCTGGTCGCCGACGGCGGCCCAGGTACGACCCTCGACCAGGGTGCGCGCGGCGGCGCCGAACGCGCTACGCCGCGCCGGGTCGGCGGCCAGTGCGCGAACGGCCCGCGTCACGGCGCCTGCGTCGCACGGCGGGACGAGGAGTCCGGTGCGGCCGTGGGCGACCAGGTCCAGCGGGCCGCCGGCGGCGGGTGCGACGACCGGGACGCCGCTGGCCATGGCCTCCTGGACGGTCTGGCAGAACGTCTCGAAGGGGCCGGTGTGCACGAACAGGTCCAGCGAGGCGAAGATCCGCGCAAGGTCGTGGCCGGTGCGGCGGCCGAGGAACACGGCGCCGGGCAGGGCCTCAGTGAGGTGCGCGTGGCTCGGCCCGTCGCCCACGACCACGACCTTGACGCCCTCCAGGCCGCAGGCGCCGGCGAGGAGCTCGACCTGCTTCTCCGGGGCGAGCCGGCCGACGTAGCCGATGATCAGCTCGCCGCCGGGGGCGAGTTCGCGGCGCAGCGCCTCGTCACGGTGCTCTGGCCGGAAACGTACGGTGTCCACGCCGCGCGGCCACAGCCGGACCCGGGGCACGCCGTGCGCCTCCAGATCGCCGAGGGCGGCGCTGGAGGGGGCCAGGGTGCGGTCGGCGGCGGCGTGCACGGAGCGGATCCGCCGCCAGGCGGCCGCCTCGCCGGCGCCCATGTAGGTGCGGGCGTATCCGGCCAGGTCGGTCTGGTAGATGGCGACGGCGGGGATGCCGAGCCGGGCGGCGGCGGCCATGCCGCGCACCCCGAGGACGAAGGGGCTGGCGAGATGCACCAGGTCGGCGCGGTGCTCGGCGAGCGCCGCGGCGAGCCGCCGGCTGGGCAGGGCGACCCGGACCTGGGGGTAGCCGGGGAGCGGGAGGGAGGGGGTCCGGACGACCGGGCACGGGGCGTCCGTGTCCGGTCCGCTGCCCGGAGCGGGGGCGGGGGCGACGACGAGCGGATGGTGACCGCGCTCTACGAGGTGCCGGGCGGTCTGGAGCGCGCAGTGGGCCACGCCGTTCACATCGGGGGGAAAGGATTCGGTCACGATGACGACACGCATACGGGTGTTGTCGCCGCGCCGGACGTGGCAGCGTCGACTTCGATCTTTCCGCCCGGGGAACGTCCCATGAGCGTTGGGCTGCACACCCGAGCAGGTCAGACGGCCGTCATGACCGCCTGACCTGCGGGACACCCGGTGTTCACCCGGCGGGCGGCTGTCCGCCCGGGCCGGGTGTGCGCGGGGTCAGCCGAGGGCGGCGTCGGGCCCGAAGCGGCTGCGTACCGCCGTCTGTACTTCCGCCTCCTCGGCCGGGTCGGCGGCCAGGCGGCGCAGGCGCTCCACCACGCGGGCGTCACCGGTCTCGGCGTGCCGGGCGGCGAGTTCGCGGGTGGTCTCCTCGCAGTCCCACAGGCATTCGACGGCGAAGCCGGTGGCGAAGGAGGGGTCGGTGGCGGCCAGGGCGCGGGCGGCCCGGCCGCGGAGATGGGAGGACGCCGTCTCGCGGTAGACATGGCGCAGGACGGGGGCCGCGCAGGCGATGCCGAGACGTCCGGCACCGTCGACGAGGGTCCACAGGGTCGGTGCGTCGGGGCCCTCGCCGCGTACGGCCTCACGGAGGGCGCCGAGGACGAGGTCGCGGTCCTGGACGCCGCCGCGGCAGGCGAGCATGCGTCCGGCGGCGGCCCCGAGCACGTCGGGACGCTGGGCCCAGCGGCGCGCGCGGTCGACGGCGGCGACACTGCGCATCCGTTCGAAGGCGTCCACGGCGGCCTCCACGACGACGCTCGTGCCGTCGGTGACCGCGGCCTCGATCAGGTCGAGCGCGTCCGGGTCGTTGCTGTCGGCGAGATAGCGCAGGGCGGTGCAGCGGGCCCCGTCGATGCCGTTCCGGGCGGCCTGGACGATCTCCGGCCGGTCCTCGGGGCCTGCCACGGCCACCAAGCAGCGAGCGGCCGGCACATGGAGGGCGGCGCCCCGCTCGATGCCCTGCTGGGCCCACTCGAAGACGGCACGCACGCTCCAGCCGGGCCGCGGCCCGCTGGGGCTCATCTGGCGTTGCCAGCGGTCGAAACAGCCGGTCTCCTGTGCGGCACGCACGCGTGTGGCGATCGATTCGCGCGGATCCTCGGCCCACAGCCGCCAGGGCCTCGGCTCGAAGGCGTCGCGTACGGCGGTGGCCAGCTCGGCCTCGCCCTCGGGATCGGCAGGGAAGCGGGCCAGGACGGGCGCGGCGAGGGCACGCAGGCCGGCGTCGTCGTCCCTGAGGGCCAGCTCGTCCAGCGCCCAGGCCCAGCTCGAGCCGTGGGCGGCGTACCGGCGCAACAGCGAGAGCGCGTCGCGCCTGCCGTAGGAGGCGAGGTGCCCGAGGACCGCGAGGGCGAGGCCGGTGCGGGACTCGTCGGTGTCGAGGACGTCCTCGGGGCCGAAGAGGTGCGCCTCGATGGCATCCAGCTCACCGTTCAGATCGAGGTAGAGCCGGGCGTAGTAGAGGGAGCGGTTCTCCACCTGCCAGTCGTGGCGTGGATCGCGCAGCACGCACTGGTTCAGCGCCGCGAGCGCTTCGGCGCGCGGGGCGGTGAGCGCGTGCAGCGTGCCGTCGCCGCGGCCCCGCTGGAGCAGGCCGAGCAGCGTACCGCTGGGCGCTATGACCGGATCGAACATGGGAAACAGCCTCACATCAAGCGTCGACGCAACCGGGGAACACGCACTACCTGGCCGCGTGACACAACGTCGGAGCGCCCGCCGTCTCTTGCTTGCTGAAGACCATCTCTCTCTGCCTCTCGTCTGTGGCCCATGCGGACCGCATCACGGCCCGCGCGGTGCGGCAACACCTGCCCAGCCATCGCGTCCGTGAGTCACGTCGTCATGATGACCCGGCCGTTCGCGCTGCCGCGACCGTATTTCCGGCGGCCCTTTACCGCCTCCCCCGTTTTCTGTGTCGTACCTGGTCAGGACATGCGCGTCAGCGCGCGCCGAACAGCTCCAGGAGGTCCGTCTTGCCGAACATCCGGGCGGTGTCGACGGCCGACGGCGTCCCCGCCGCGGGGTCGGCCCCGCCCTCCAGAAGAGCCTTGATCACTTCGGTCTCGCCCTTGAAGACAGCACCCGCGAGCGGGGTCTGGCCTCGGTCGTTGACCTGGTCGGCCGCGCCGCCCCGGACGAGCAGCGCGCGGACCGCGTCGGCGTGGCCGTGGTAGGCGGCGAGCATCACCAGGGAGTCGCCGCGGTCGTTGGTGAGGTTGGCCGGAACGCCGGCGTCGACGTACGCCGCGAGCGCCTCGGTCTGCCCCTGCCGGGCCAGATCGAAGATCTTGGTCGCCAGCTCCACGACCTCGGGGTCGGGGGCTTCACTCATCGGCGGGACCGCCTCTCCTCAAAACTTCGGGGACTGCAGGGAGCGTACGGCAGCGAGCGGAACACGGCCGTACGAGTGAATCGCCAGCGTACTGGCTTCCGCGGCACATGACCCGATGTGCCGGAGGTAAAGATCAGCAACAGACCCCACCGCAGGCGACGGGCCTGGTCAAACCGGGTCAGGGCGACTCCGCCGCGTGGGCGAAATCAGCCAGATTTCACCCAGTTGCACCTTTAATCGTATGGATACATGCTGTGATCCTGGAAGAACTCATGGTGACTGTCCCCCACCCTCGACACCAGGAGGCCCGAAATGATCCTCTCCCTGTCCGGCGTGTTCCTGCTCGGCGTCGTCGTGTTCCTCTTCTTCCGCAAGGACGGACTGAAGGGCTCGCACGCCACCGTCTCGGCTCTGTTCGGCTTCTACCTGTCGAGCACGGCCATCGCCCCGAGCATCAAGGCCGGCGGCGAGAGCCTGGCCAGCCTCCTCGGCGGCCTCAAGTTCTGATCCTGTCCGCCCCACCCGCACGCACGACCAGGAGTCAGCAGTGGCCCGGCGCCCTCTCCCCCGCATTCTGAGCAAGGACAGCGCCCAGATCGCCCGGATGCAGCTCGCCCGGAGCCGGGAGCTGGCCCGGACCGCGGCCGACAGCGCCACCGACGTCCTCCACCCGCTGATCACCGTCACGCGCGGGCTGCGCCGGCTGGCCTCGGCCGGGCGGCGCAGATGGGCGGACACACCGAAGGACAAACGCGGGCAGTTGCTGTTCCTGGTGGCCTCCGTGGCCCTGGTCGTGGTGCTGGCGCCGTACGGGCCGCTGCTCGCCGTCATCACCCTGATGTCCGCGGCGGCCTGGCAGGGCCGCGACCGCACCCCGCCGGCCCCGGAAGGGCCCGACGAGTCCCAGACCGAACGGCTCCAGTCGCTCTACGACGCCCTGGTGCCGTACTTCTCCAGCCCCGAGGACCCGGCGCCGCTGTACACGCACGGCGGGGAGTGGGGGAAGGCGTTCCCCGCCCACGAGTTCGACGACTCCGGGCGCGTCGGTCATCTCGTGATCCGCTACCCCGCCTACTTCCCGGACGGCGAGCACGACGCCCGCGCGCGGATCGAGCAGCTGCTCACCGCGAAGGCCGGGCGGGGCCGCGAATACCACTTCACATGGGACGAGGAGGGCAACCAGCTCACCGTCACCGTCCTTCCCCCGCTGCCCGCCGACATCCCGGCCCAGCACTTCGTCACCGCGCCGGGCGAGACCGTCCTCGGCTTCACCGATCCGAGCGAGGTCCAGCGCACACTTCCCCTCTCCTACGGAGAGGAACAGATCGACGTCCCACCGGTCGTCTGGCGCACCGGCGTGCGCTCCACCGAGCCGCATCTGCTGGCCATGGGGCACCCCGGCAGCGGGACCTCGACCCTGCTGCGCTCGATCGCCCTGCAGGCCCTTCGGTACGGGGACGTCCTGATCGTGGACGGCGGCGGCACCGGCGAGTACGCGTGTCTGACCGGCCGGGACGGTGTGCTGGCGGTGGAGTGCGCGCTGCCCGGGGCGCTGGCGAGCCTGGAGTGGGCCGCGCAGGAGACCGAGCGGCGGCTCATCGCCGTCAACCTGGCCCGGCAGGAGGGCGACCCGCCGCCGGCCGACGCCCGGCGCCCGCTGTGGATCATGCTGGACCGCCCGTCGGTCTTCACCCACCTCGCCGGGGCGGACGGCCGCAAGGACCCGCAGACGCTGCTCCAGGTGCCGCTGCGGCACGGCCGGGCGGCGAACGTGACCGTCGTGGTGGCCGAGCAGTTCGACAGCGCGGAGGCGTTGAGCGAGGCGGTACGGCAGCACACACGCGCGCGTGTCGTGCTCGGGCCTGCGGCGCCTCGGCAGGTGGAGGCGGTGCTGGGGGCTCCGCCGCACACCACGCCGGTGGGGCATGTGCCGCCGGGGCGGGGATATGCGCGGCTGGGCGTGGGACCGGTGCATCGGCTTCAGGTGCCGCGTACGCCGGACCCGTACGACGACGCCACCAGCGACGCCGACCGGCAGGCGGTGCTGGAGTTGCTGCCCGCGCGGGCCACTGCCGTGGGGGCCGAGCCGACGGATCTCACGAAGCCGGCGGTGACCGCGGAGGCAGCGGGGTAGCGCCGTTCGGGTTCGGGCCGCCCCCCGGGTGCGGGCGCGTCGTGGCCGCCGCGCACCTGCGGCCGGGCCACCACGCGCCCCGAGCCCGTAGGCGCACGCGCCCCGAGCCCGTAGGCGCACTCGGCCTAAGCCACGAACGTACGTGGTGCCTCCGTACCCCCCGCGCCCCCGTTCTCCACCAACCGTGCCGCCGCCGCCAGCCGGACCGCCGCCTCCTCCGCCACCGCTCCTGCGACGGTGAACGGAAGCCGCACATAGCCCTCGAAGGCGCCGTCCACGCCGAAGCGGGGGCCGGAGGGAACGCGGACCCCGGTCCGCTCACCCGCTTCGGCGAGCCGGGAGCCCGACAGGCCGCCGGCGCGGACCCACAGGGTCAGACCGCCCTGGGGCACGTTGAACTCCCACTCGGGCAGTTCCCGGCGGAGCGCCGTCACCAGCGCGTCCCGGTTCTCCCGGGCCTGGGCCCGGCGCAGCTCCACCGCCTGCTCCCAACCCCCCGTGCTGAACAGCCAGTTGACGGCGAGCTGTTCGAGTACGGGCGTGCCCAGGTCGGCGTAGGCCCGCGCGGCGACCAGGCTGCGGATGACGTCCGGAGCCGCCCGCACCCAGCCGATGCGCATCCCCGCCCAGAACGCCTTGCTGGCCGAGCCGACCGTGATCACGGTCGAGCCGGCCGGGTCGAAGGCGCAGACCCGGCGCGGCATCCCGCCGCCCGCGAACTCCTCGTCCAGCCACAGCTCGGTCATCGTCTCGTCGGCGACGAGCACCGTACCGGCCGAACGCGCCGCGTCCACCAGCCGGCGCCGCTGGTCCTCGTCGGCGAGCGCCCCCGTGGGGTTGTGGAAGTCGGCGACGACATAGGCGAGCCGGGGCGCGGCCTCGCGCAGGACCTGGCGCCAGCGGTCCACGTCCCAGCCGGACAGTCCCTCGGCCATCGCGACGGGGACCAGACGGGCGCCGGCCTCGCGCATCAGCTGCAGGATGTTGGCGTAGGACGGGGACTCGACCGCGATGCGTTCACCGCGGCCCGCGAAGAGGTGGCAGATCGCGTCGATGGCGCCCATCGCGCCGGTCGTCACCATGATCTGCTCGGGCATGGTGGGGATCCCGCACGCGGTGTACCGCTCGGCGATCATCGCGCGCAGCGCGGGCAGTCCGGCCGGGTAGTCGCCGTGCGTGTGGGCGTAGGGCGGCAGTTCCTCCAGGGCGCCCTGCACGGCGCGGGTGAGCCACGGTTCCGGTGCCGGCAGCGAGGCGCAACCGAGGTCGATCACCGAGCCCAGGGCCTCGGGCGGCAGGGGTTCCAGGCCGCGGGCGGGCAGCGGGTTGCCCGCCGGTACGGCCGTCCAGCTGCCGGCGCCCCGCCGGGACTCCAGGAAGCCCTCGGTGCGCAGCGCCTCGTACGCGGCGGCGACCGTCGTACGGCTCACGGACAGGGCGAGAGCGAGTTCGCGTTCGGCGGGGAGGCGGGCGGCGACGGGCACGCGTCCTTCGAGGACCAGCAGCCGGATGCCGTCGGCGAGGGCGCGGTAGGCGGGCGGACGGCGGCTGCCGGGGCCGGCCGGGCGGTCCTGCTGGGAGTTGAGGAGCCGGGCGAGCTGCGCGGCCCCCATCGCAGAGGTCCACTGCGCCATGTAGATCAGTCCACCTTCCCCGAATTGGCCATGGAAGCGAATTCTTCCCAAGCCACAGAGTGACATGCGTCAGGCCACCGCCACCACCCAGGGGGGTATCTCATGCCCACTCGGCACCGTCTCGGACGACGATTGGTCCAGCTGTACGCCGGGCTCGCGCTCTACGGCGCGAGTGCCGCGCTGCTCCTGCGGGCGGGCCTGGGCATGGAACCCTGGGGCGTACTGCACCAGGGGCTCGCGAAGCTGACCGGGCTGACCATCGGGGTGGTGTCGATCATCGTGGGAGCGGCGGTGCTGCTGCTGTGGATCCCGCTGCGGCAGCGCCCGGGGCTGGGCACGGTCTCCAACGTCTTCGCCGTCGGCCTCGCGATGGACGGCACGCTCGCGCTCGTCCCGGACGCGCGGTCCCTGGCCGTACGCGTCCTGCTGCTGCCGGCGGGGATCGTGCTGAACGGTGTGGCGACCGGCCTCTACATCTCGGCGCGCTTCGGACCCGGCCCGCGCGACGGGCTGATGACGGGGCTCCACCGGCGCACCGGCCGCTCGATCCGGCTGATGCGGACGGGAATCGAGGTGGTGGTCGTGGTCACCGGGTTCCTGCTGGGCGGCACCGTCGGGGTCGGCACCGTGCTGTACGCCGTGTCCATCGGCCCGCTGGCGCAGCTGTTCCTGCGGGTGTTCGCCGTCCCGGCGGCATCGGGCGGCAGCACGGTGGTTGCCGCCGCGACACCGGAGCAGGTCATACTGCGGCCGTGAGCCTCACGACACCGCCGATACGCCACCCGTACCTCGACCACCCGGGCCCGATCGCCTTCGCCCACCGGGGCGGGGCCGCCGACGGGCTGGAGAACACCGTGGCGCAGTTCCGGCGCGCGGTGGAGCTGGGCTACCGGTACATCGAGACCGACGTGCACGCCACGGCCGACGGCCGGCTCGTCGCCTTCCACGACTCCACGCTGGACCGGGTCACCGACGGCGCGGGCCGCATCGCGGACCTGCCGTGGGAGGACGTGCGGCACGCGCGCGTGGGCGGACGGGAACCGGTGCCGCTGTTCGAGGAGTTGCTGGAGACCTTCCCGGAGGTCCGCTGGAACGTCGACGTCAAGGCGGAGCCCGCCCTGCGCCCCCTGCTGCAGCTGATCGAGCGCACGGACGCCTGGGAGCGGGTCTGTGTGGGCTCGTTCTCCGAGGCCCGGGTGCTGCGCGCCCAGCGGCTGGCCGGGCCACGGCTGGCCACCTCGTTCGGTACCCGCGGGGTGCTGAGTCTGCGGCTGCGCTCATGGGGGCTGCCGGCCGCCGTGCGCCGGTCCGCCGTCGCCGCGCAGGTGCCCGAGGCCCAGTCGGGCGTCCCGGTGGTCGACCACCGCTTCGTCCGCGCCGCGCACGCGCGCGGGCTGCAGGTGCATGTGTGGACGGTCAACGAACCGGAGCGCATGCACCGGCTCCTGGACCTGGGAGTCGATGGCATCATGACCGATCACATCGACACGTTGCGCAAGGTCATGGAGGACCGCGGCGTCTGGGTCTGACGACCCGGCCGCCGGGACCCGAGCCTTCGCGGCTCAAGCGGGGAAGCGAGGGCACGGGTGGCAACCGACACCGTGCGGACACAGGCGCCGGACGAGACCGCCGGCCTGCGGCGCGAGCAGCGCGGATGGTACTTCTACGACTGGGCCTGCTCGGTCTATTCGACGAGCGTGGTGACGGTCTTCCTCGGGCCCTACCTCACCGCGGTCGCCGAGCGGGCCGCGGACGCCGACGGCTATGTGCATCCGCTCGGCGTCCCGGTCCGGGCGGGCTCCTTCTTCGCCTACTCGGTGTCCCTGTCGGTGATCCTGGCGGTCGTGGTGATGCCGCTCGTGGGCAGCCTGGCCGACCGTACGGGCCGTAAGAAGCCGCTGCTCGCGGCGGCGGCGTACACCGGGGCGGCCGCGACGACGGGCATGTTCTTCCTGGACGGCGACCGGTATCTGCTCGGCGGGGTGCTGCTGCTGGTGGCCAACGCGGCGCAGTCCGTCGGGATGATGCTCTACAACTCCTATCTGCCGCAGATCGCCCCGCCCGAGGAACGCGACGCGGTCTCCTCACGCGGCTGGGCCTTCGGGTACGCGGCGGGCTCGACGGTCCTCGTCGCCGATCTGGTCCTGTACTCGGCGCACGACTCCTTCGGCCTGACCGAGACGGCCGCCGTCCGCGTGTGCCTGGCCTCGGCGGGCCTGTGGTGGGGCGCCTTCACGCTCGTACCGCTGCGCAGACTGCGCGACCGGCAGCACGCGCGCGTGGAGCACACCACGGCGCCCGGGCTCAGGCAGCTCGCGGCAACGGTCCGGGACATGCGCCGGCACCCGCTGACGCTCGCCTTCCTGCTGGCGTACCTCGTCTACAACGACGGCATCCAGACGGTGATCTCCCAGGCCTCCGTCTACGGCTCGCAGGAACTGGGACTGGGCCAGTCGACGCTCATCGTCGCGGTGCTGCTGGTGCAGGTGCTGGCGGTGGCCGGGGCGCTGGCGATGGGGCGGCTGGCACGGACGTACGGTGCCCAGCGGACGATCCTGGGCTCGCTGGTGGCCTGGACGGTCACGCTGGCGGCCGGTTACTTCCTGCCTGCGAAGGCTCCGGTGTTCTTCTTCGTGCTGGCGGCCGGGATCGGGCTGGTCCTCGGCGGCAGCCAGGCGCTGTCCCGGTCGCTGTTCTCGCATCTCGTGCCGCCCGGCAAGGAGGCCGAGTACTTCTCGGCGTACGAGGTGAGCGACCGCGGGCTGAGCTGGCTGGGGCCGCTGCTGTTCGGCCTGACCTACCAGCTGACCGGAAGCTATCGGTCCGCGATCGTCTCGCTGGTGGCCTTCTTCGTCGCCGGATTCGCCCTGCTGGCGCGGGTGCCGGTGCGCCGGGCCATCAGCGAGGCGGGCAACCCGGTTCCGGAGAGGATTTAGCTTCGATTTAGCGCTCAACACAAAAGGGCGGTAGTGTACGCCTTTGGCCTGCCAGGCGTACCGTTACTGCGCGTCAAAGATGCTGAAACGCTGGGTGACATCTGCTTGCAGATGTGACAAACCGGGCGCCGGTGGGTACAACAAGGGGCGGCTACGACGGCGACGCATGACCCGGAACGGGACCCGGAACGGGAATCTTTACCGCCGACCGGACGTTGACCGGATGACGACGACAGCGACACCTGTCCTGTGGGCGACAAGCCCGGGAGGCACGATTCATGAGTGAGCGAGCTCTTCGCGGTACGCGCCTCGTGGTGACCAGCTACGAGACGGACCGCGGTATCGACCTGGCTCCGCGCCAGGCCGTGGAGTACGCATGTGAGAAGGGGCATCGTTTCGAGATGCCCTTCTCGGTCGAGGCGGAGATCCCGCCGGAGTGGGAGTGCAAGGTCTGCGGGGCCCAGGCACTTCTGGTGGACGGCGACGGCCCTGAGGAGAAGAAGGCCAAGCCCGCGCGTACCCACTGGGACATGCTGATGGAGCGGCGCACCCGCGAGGAGCTCGAAGAGGTCCTCGAGGAGCGCCTGGCGGTTCTGCGCTCGGGGGCGATGAACATCGCGGTTCATCCCCGGGACAGCCGTAAGTCGGCCTAGTCCTCAGGGGCTGGGCGGAGACACAGCGCACACGAAGACCGCGGGCGCCGTACGCATCGTACGGCGCCCGCGGTTTTGGTCTTTCCGCCGGCCGGCTCAGCGTGACAGCGGCGGCCACTGCTGCTCCGGCCCGGGCCGGTCCTCCCTGATGACCTCGCCCTGCACCACCTTGCCGTCGGGCCGGTGCATGCGGACCTGCTGGAAGGCGTCGCCGAAACTGCCCGGTGCGGCCGTGCGCAGCCTCTTGTCCAGGGCGTTCTCGGCGTACCGGCTCACGGCCTTCTGCACCGGCGCCAGCAGCAGGAGCAGGCCGGCCACATCGGAGACCAGGCCGGGGATCATCAGCAGCAGGCCGCCGAGCATCATCAGGCCGTTGCCGCCGTGCTCCGGCGAACCACCGTGCTGCAACGCCTCGTTGAGACTCTGAAAGGCACGGCGGCCCGCCCGCTTGATGACCACGGAGCCGGCCACGAGGCCCGCGACGAGCAGCAGGAACACGGCAAGCCCGCCGGCCGCGCCCGCGACCACGGTCAGCAGCCAGATCTCCAGCACCAGCCAGGCGGCGACCCCGAGCGGCAGGTACCTGCGCAGCCGGGAGCGCCGGGGCCGGGTGGTGGTGTACGGAGAGGTCGGAGCGCCAGTCGTCATGCTTCCAGTGTGCCTGGCGGCGCCTCAGCGCGGGATAAGGGGATGATCGACCGGAGCCGGAGCAAGAGCCGGAGCCGACGGGAGCCTACGCGGTCCGCTTGTTCTTGCCGGTGAGCTTGGCGACCCGCTCCACCGCACCCCAGGCGGTGACCCGCCACAGCGCCTCGACCAGGATGTTCTTGCTCATCTTGGAGTCGCCGAGTTCGCGCTCGACGAAGGTGATCGGGACCTCGACCACGTGGTAGCCGGCCTTGACCGCGCGGCGGGCCAGGTCGACCTGGAAGCAGTAGCCCTGGGAGGCGACCTCGTCCAGGCCCAGGCCCTGAAGGGTCTCGCGGCGGAACGCGCGGTAGCCGCCGGTGATGTCGCGCAGCGGCAGGTCGAGGGCGAGCCGGGAGTAGAGGCTGCCGCCGCGGGAGATGAACTCGCGGGACTTGGGCCAGTTCACCACCCGGCCGCCGGGCACCCAGCGGGAGCCGAGCACCAGGTCGGCGCCCTTGAGGGCGGTGAGCAGCCGGGGCAGCTCCTCGGGCTGGTGGGAGCCGTCGGCGTCCATCTCGACCAGCACGCCGTAGTCGCGCTCCAGACCCCAGCGGAAGCCCGCGAGGTAGGCGGCGCCGAGGCCCTCCTTGCCCTTGCGGTGCATCACCTGGACGTTGTCGTCCTCGGCGGCCAGCTCGTCGGCGATCTTGCCGGTGCCGTCGGGGCTGTTGTCGTCCGCGATCAGTACGTGCGCCTCGGGGACGGCCTTGCGTACCCGGCCGACGATGGTCTTGATGTTCTCCGCCTCGTTGTAGGTCGGAATGATCACCAAGGCCGTGCCGAGCGGACCGAACTGCCTCCCCTGGGCCTTGGCCTCGAGGGTCCCGTCGCCGTCGTTCACTGCTGCCCCTTCTGGTTGTACGCAAGGATCCACCATAGTGGTCACCGCCTGGTAAGACGTGCCGACTTGTACGTATGGCAGTGTCGATTCCACAAGAGTGGGGTAAGAATGCCGCTTTGGGCACCTTCGAGGAGCGCCGTCGGCGACTTCCCGCCACGGCGGATGGGGGCCCGGCGCCCTTCGGGCCGACCTGGGACCCGCTGGCTGCGGATCGACCGAAAGCCGTTGTCTACTGAGCGCACGGGCCCCACCCGGGTCACACCTTGCCGGGCCGGAACGTTCCCTCGGCGGCGCGGGCGCTGAGCCTGGCTCCCAGCGACGATGCCCGGTACGGCACACCGTCCCTGACCCAGCGGCGCTGCGACGAGTTGCGTGAACGCCCCCGGTCGGGCGTCCGGTGGTGGACTCGGACGAACCTACCGGCCCGCGGCCGTCGACTGTCAACAGGCGCCTGACCTGCTACGACACCCCGGACGGGCCGACCGGCACAGAGGATGCGCAGGTCGGGCGGCGGGGCGGCGGGGCCCCGCTGCGCCGCGCCACCCCCGTAGATCACTCGCCCGGCCGTACGAACACCGTCCGTCCGCCCACCACGGTGCGCAGGCAGACCGGCAGGTCGCGGCCCGGGGTGAGGTCGGGCAGTCCGGGCGTGCCGGAGCGGGGGTCGGTCGACCAGCGGGCCACGCGGTCGTCGGGGGCCTGGACGATCAGCTCGTCGGTGCGCCAGACCGCGTAGTCGGCGGGCGCGCCCGGCACCAGGACGCCCGCGTCGTCCCGGCCCACAGCCCGCCAGCCGCCGCGCGTGTGCGCCGTGAACGCGGCCCGGACGGAGACCCGGTGCTCGGGCGTGCGGTGGAAGGCGGCGGCACGGACGGTGCCCCACGGGTCGAGCGGGGTGACCGGGCTGTCGGAGCCGAAGGCGAGGGGCACACCGGCCCGCAGCAGGGCCGCGAAGGGGTTGAGGGTGCGGGCCCGTTCGGCGCCGAGGCGCCGGGCGTACATGCCGTCCTCGCCGCCCCACAGCGCGTCGAAGGCGGGCTGGACCGAGGCGATCAGGCCCAGCTCGGCGAAGCCGGCGACGGTCTCCGGGGTGAGCATCTCTGCGTGCTCGACACGATGGCGGGCGGCGCGGATCCGGGCGAGGCCGAGCTTCTCCGCGGCGGCGCGCACGCCCCCCACCACGGCGCTCACGGCGGCGTCGCCGATGGCGTGGAAGCCGGCCTGCACGCCCGCCTCGGTGCAGGCGATGACATGGGCCGCGACGGCCTCGGTGTCCAGGTAGGCGGCACCGGTGTGGCCGGCGTCGTCGTACGACTGGTGCAGACAGGCGGTGTGCGAGCCGAGGGCGCCGTCGACGAAGAGGTCGCCCGCGGCGCCCGCGGCCCCCAGCTCCCGTGCCTTCTCGACGTCCTGTTCGGCCCAGTAGCCGACGACACGGGGGCCGGGCGCCTCGGCGGCGAGCTTCAGCAGGCCGGTGAAGTCGCCCTCGGAGGAGATCCCCGGACCGCCGCACTCGTGCACCGAGCCGATGCCGAGGGAGGCCGCGTGGGCGAGGGCGGCGCGCTGGGCCTCGGCCCGCTGGGCCGGGGTGATCGCGGCGAGGGCGGCCTCGCGGACGGTGTGGTGGGCGTCGGCGGTGAGCGGTGCGTCCTCGCGGGGGACGTCACCGGGGATCATGTCCAGCAGCGCGGTGGTGACCACCGCCGAGTGCACGTCGATGCGGGAGAGGTACACCGGACGGCCACCGGTGGCCTCGTCGAGTTCCGCGCGCGTCGGCGGGCGGCCGGCGGGCCAGCGGGCGGCGTCCCAGCCGTGGCCCAGCAGGACGCGGTCATCCGGGCGGGCGGCGGCGAAGTCGCGGACCAGGGCGAGGGCGGCGTCCAGGGAGGGCGCACCGGACAGGTCGAGTCCGGTCAGGGCGAGGCCCGTGGCGGTGGTGTGCACATGGGCGTCGGTGAAGGCGGGGGTGACGAGGGCGCCGTCGAGGTCGATCACCTCGTCCACGCCGTCGGCGAAGGCGTCGGCGGCGCCTTCGGAGCCGACCCAGGCGACTTGGCCGGCCTCGACGACCATCGCTGTCGCGAAGGGGTCGGCGGGGCTGTGCACCTCTCCTCGGCGCAGGAGGACGGTTGCGGCGGGCTCGGCGGTGCGCTCACTCATAGCGGACAGTTTCTCTCGTCACCGGGAAGAGGCTGCACGTGGGGCGTATGGGAACCGGGCCCGGCACAGTCGGCCGCCGCCTCAGATCCTCGGCGGCCTGGCCTCGTACGGCGTGGACAGCACCACCGTCGTGCGGGTCGAGACGCCTGCCAGGCTGCGCAGGCGGGCCAGCAGTTCCTCCAGTTCGTGCGGAGTCGCCACCCGCACCTTGAGGATGTAGTTCTCGTCGCCGGCGACGCTGTGGCAGGCCTCGATCTCGGGGACGCCGGCGAGGCGGTCCGCGATGTCGTCGGGGGCACTGGGGTCGAACGGTTTCACCGAGATGAACGCGGTGAGCGGCAGCCCGACGGCCTCGGGGTCGACCACCGCGGCATAGCCGCGGATGACGCCACGCTGTTCCAGCCGGCGCACCCGCTGGTGCACGGCCGACGTGGACAGGCCCGTGGCCTTGCCCAGGTCTGTGTAGCTCATCCGCCCGTCCTTGACGAGCAGCTGCACGATCTGTCGGTCCAGCTCCTCCATGGCGCCAAAACCTACAGTGTGCTTGATCGCCGCACCTGCACGTGGCATGTGACGAACGCCACACTCCCCGAACGGGCTCCGTGATGTTCTCGTGATTACCGCCGAGGGCGGACGGGAAGTGCTTGCTGTGGTCGAGGCCGCAGCGCCGCCACGGCCCAGCCTTAGGGGGAGAATCCCATGCAGAGTGTCCATCGCCCTGGTCGATCCGCGTCCAAGCGGCAGCAGCCGGTCGTCGAACCCGAGCCGGAGGGCGTCGAACCCGACGTCTTCGACGACGAACTGGACGCCTACGACACCTTCGAGATGTACCGGGTGATCTGCCCGGACTGCGCCCAGCCGATCGCGCTGCTGGCGGACGAGCAGGTCCTGCCGGAGCACGCGCTGTGCGCCTCGCCGTGGAACCCGTTCGGTCTCACGGTCTGTGCGGGTACGGGCCGCCAGGCCGCCGAGGCCCGCCCCGCGGACGAGTCCGCCCTGCCGCAGGAGCAGGACACCGCCCTGCTGCTGACGCTCCCCCAGAGCCTGAACTGGCGGACGCAGCCCTTCTCGCACGCCGGCGGCCCGGGCTCGCGCCCGATGCACGTGCCGGCGATGCCCCGCCGGGCCGCCTGAGCCTCCCTCACCGCATCCAGTAGGTGCCCTGCACCATGGCACGCAGGCTGCCGTGGTGCAGGATCAGTGTGTCCGGGTCCGCCGGCACGGCGACCTCCCCGAAGTACACCTGACGGTAGGCGATGCGCAGCATGACGATCGCGTGCCGCAGCGCGGCGTAGAGGGTGTGGAAGTCCATGTCCCGTGGGGTGTGACCGGTCAGCCGTGCGTAGCGGGCCTCGACGCGGTCCCGGCGCAGGAGGTCCGGCAGTCCGCGCTGCCCGGAGGCGACCGCGAGGTCGTGGAAGAAGCGGTGCAGATAGATGCTCCAGCCGAGGTCGACCTCGCGCGGGGCCAGTGCCGCCATCTCCCAGTCCAGGACGGCCACGGGGTCGAACCCGTCGTAGACGATGTTGCCGATGCGCGCGTCGCCCCAGGTGAGGACGGATTCGCCGGGCTCGCTCGGCCACAGCTGCTCCAGCCGGTCGAAGGCGGCCTCGATGAGCGGTGAGCGGGGCAGGCCGTCGATGACCCAGGCGTAGTAGGCGCGTTGGGCCGTCACATGCCGGCGCAGTGCGTCTCCCGTTCCGGGTGAGGCGAGGAACTCGGCTTCGATGAGCGGTACTTGGTCGTGCAGACGGGCCAGCAGTCCGACGGTCGCGGCCTCCAGGTGCTCGCGTTCGGCGTGGCTCGCGCGCTGCAGCCAACTGCCCTCGTAGGTGTACGGCATGACGTCCGGGGGCACGCGTCCGGCGACCCGCTCCATGACGAAGAACGGCGCCCCGAGCGGAGCCGGATCCTCCTCCAGCCACAGCACCCGGGGCACGGGCACGTCGGTACGCTCGGCCACCAGGCGCAGGGTGCGGTACTGGCGGGTCATGTCGTACTCGGGGAAGACGGTGTACGCCCGCGGGTCCGCCGCCAGCCTCAGCGCGCAGGCACGGCAGGGTGCCTCGGGGTGTTCGATGCCGAACAGCAGGGTCTCGCTGGACATGCCGTTGGTGGCCGGGACGGTGATGCCGGCGGCCCTGGCGCCGGGCAGCCGGGTGCCGAGCCAGGTGGTGAGGCGCCGGGCGAGGTCCTCGGGGTCTCGGGTGGTGGTGCGGGGACGCGGTGCCGTCGCCATGCCGGGCTCCTCCCTCAGGGCGCGACCGAGTCGAAGCCCGTGAAGCCGCTCGGATCGTGCCGGCCGAACGAGCCGTGTTCGAAGATGCCGTAACCGGTGTGCCCGTCGAGCCGGAAGCGGGCGGAGTGGTCGGTGACGCCGTAGGCGGCCAGGGGGTGGGGCAGGGTCATGTCGTAGGTACGGCGGTCGGTCCAGCCGGGGCCCCGCCAGGTCCCGTGCTGCCAGTCGTCCGCCGGCGGATAGCCCGCGCCGAGCGCGAGCGGCGAGGAGATCAGGATCTCGGCGTCCAGCTTCTGCGGTGCCCGCACGTCACCGAGCCGGATGACCGCCCGTTCCGGATGGCGGGTGCCGGGGCGGTAGCTGATCTCGGCCTGCGGCCAGCCCAGTTGGCGGTCGCGGTGGCCGGGCCGGACGAGGGTGGCGTCGTTCAGGGAGCGGTGGCCGTCGGCGTCCTCCTGGGTGATGACCATCAGGAAGCGGTCCTCGAAGCGGACCGGGCACCAGATCCAGTGGAAGCCCTCGGCGGGGTGGTCCGCGGCGAGGCGCCCGCCGTCCTCACCGGGCACCGGCCGGACCCCCCAGCTGCGGTCCCGGGTGCCGGTCCAGTCGTCGGCGGTGACCAGGAACTCCTCTCCCCCGGCCCGGATCACACCCGCCGCGGTGCCCGCCTGGACGAAGCGGCGTCCCTCCAGGGTGAGCCGGTCACCCCGGCGCTGCAGATGGTGCGGCTCCCAGAGAGCGGGGAAGGCGGCCGTCCAGGTGAGGTCGTACGACAGCTGTTCGTCCTCGCAGATCAGGCGCAGCTCCTTCAGCGGGCGCGGGACCTCGATGCGCAGCGGACCGACGGCGAGCCGCATCCGGTCCTCCCCCAGGGCGTCGGAGGCGCGTACGGCATGCAGGGTGTCCCCGGTGCGCAGGGTGGCGTAGGCGTCGATCACGCCCAGGTTGGGATAGACGCCGAGGCCGAGGATGAGCAGGGCGCGCCCGGCGTGGTCGAAGACGTGGAAGATGCAGCGGTCGTAGGCGTTGCGGTCGCCGGTCGCCACGTGCTTCATGGACAGCGGCACCTGGTGCACCGGGTATTCGTCGAGCGGTACGGGACGGTCGTCGGCCACGGGCACCCCCTGAACGATGGTCGGCTGACGGTACGTCAGTCGACCGGAGGTGGCCAGAGGGGGAACCGGACGGGCGTGAACTGACGCTCGATACCGCTGGGCGGTGACCTGCCCGGCCGCTGCCGCGTTGCCCGGGTATGACCCCCATGTACACGGCCACCGGGCGTCAGCGCCGCATCTTCGTGCCCCGCCCCGCCGAATCGGTTCCGCCACCCCTGCCGCAGGACCCGCCCATCTACCGCGATCTCATGCGGGCCTGGGCCGACCGGGGCCGGACCCTGCCGGGCCGCCACGACCCGGAGTGGATCAGACTGGCGGCCCCGACGGTCCGCACGGGCCAGTTCAGCGACCTTCGGGTCCCGCCACGTGGCGGGCGATGACCATCCGCTGGATCTGGTTGGTGCCCTCGACGATCTGCAGGACCTTGGCCTCGCGCATATAGCGCTCGGCCGGGAAGTCGGCGGTGTAGCCGTACCCCCCGAGTATCTGCACGGCGTCGGTGGTGACCTTCATGGCCGTGTCGGTGCAGTGCAGCTTGGCCATGGCGGCCTGCTTGGCGAACGGCTTGCCGGCGTCGCGCAGCCGGGCCGCCGCGAGGTAGAGCGCGCGGCCGGCCTCGATCTGGGTGGCCATGTCGGCGAGCATGAAGCGCAGGCCCTGGAAGTCGGCGATGGGACGGCCGAACTGCCGGCGCTGGGTGGCGTAGCCGACCGCCTCGTCCAGTGCTGCCTGGGCGAGGCCGATCGCGCAGGCGGCGATGCCGAGCCGGCCGGAGTCGAGGGCGGACAGGGCGATGGAGAAGCCCTGGCCCTCCTCGCCGATCCGGCGGTCGTCGCCGACCCGGACGCCGTCGAAGTGGACCTGGGCGGTGGGCGAGCCCTTCATGCCCATCTTCTTCTCGGGCACCGCCCCGCTCAGGCCGGGGGCGTCCCCGGGGACCAGGAAGGCGGTGATCCCGCGCGGGCCCTCCTCGCCGGTGCGGGCCATCACGGTGTAGAAGTCGGCGATGCCGCCGTGCGTGATCCAGGCCTTGGTGCCGTTGATCACCCACGCGTCGCCCTCCGGGAGGGCCTTCGTACGCAGCGACGCCGCGTCGGAACCGGCGGACGGTTCGGAGAGGCAGTACGCGCCCAGCAGGCCGCCGCCGAGCATCGCGGGCAGATGCTCGGTCTGCTGCTGCTTGGTGCCGTAGGTCGCGAGCCCGTAGCAGGCGAGCGTGTGCACGCTGACGCCGAGACCCACGGTGAGCCGGGCCGCGGCAAGCTCCTCCAGGACCTGGAGGTAGACCTCGTAGGGCTGCTCGCCGCCGCCGTACTCGGCGTCGTAGGGCAGGCCGAGCAGGCCCGATTCGGAAAGCAGGGTGAAGACCTCGCGCGGGAAGCGTCCCGCGTCCTCCTCCTCGGCCGCCTTCGGCGCGATCTCGCGCTGGGCGATGTCCCGGACGAGCGCGAGCAGATCCCGCGCCTCCTCCGTCGGCAGTTGACGCTCCACCGGCTGCGGGTCGCGGTCGGACATGGCGTCGGTCTCCTCCCTGTTCGGGCACCGGCGGTCTGGCCCGTCGGGTGGGGGCGGCTCCGCCTGGTCGTTCCGTGGCCGAAGGCGCCCGCTCCCGGGTCTCGGAAGCGGCTGACCAGCGGCTGTGCGCAGTGAGTATGCCCGATCAGCGACCTCCCGTCACCAGTTAACGACCGCTTACTTCAGGAAAGTCGTCGTCACCCTGAGTGAGCTTCCGCTCCCGTGGGTCAGCCGTCGCGGCGGGCCGGCCGCGGCGCCGGGTAGGCGGGGTCCAGCTCCTCGACGGCGCGCAGGGCTCCGCCGAGCGTCTTCACCAGCAGCTCGCGCATGGTGGCGCGGGACAGCTCGGGACGGTCGATCCAGTCCAGCGTCGCACCCTCGACGCTGCACACCCAGGAGAGCAGGCCCATCCGGGCCAGCGGAGCGATGTCGCTGCGGCCGTAGGCCCCCTCGGCGATGGTGGCGATGATGGCCTCGCGTACGCCGTCCCGGATCGCGTGCACCTCCGCGTCGAAGCCGACGCCGCCGCTGACGATGGTGCGGTAGGCGGCCTGGTGGTGCTCGGCGTAGTGCAGATAGCCGTCGATGGTGCGGTGGACGCGGTCCACCGCGGGCATCTCCAGACCGCCCGCGGCGGAGGTGACCAGGTCGGCGACGGAGTCCTGGATGATCGCCAGGTAGTAGCCGCGCTTGGACCGGAAGTAGTAGTAGATCAGCCCCTTGGCGACATGCGCCTGGCGGGCGATGTCATCCATGGACAGCGCGTCGTAGGACGTGTCGGCGAACAACTTCCGCCCGATGGCGATGAGTTCGGCGCGACGTGCGGCCGAGCGCTCGGTACCGTGCACCCGGGGACGGACGGCGGCACGCTGCTGAGGCATATTCAATTTCGACCCTGGTCTGGGAGTCGGTGGGACCTCCGCAGTATGTCAGAACATGCCTACCGCGTATGGCTCGCTCAGAGCAGACCCAGCTGGGTCACGAGCATCGCGATCACCGCGACGAGGACCCAGCCCATGGCGTGCTCGAGGATCTTCGGGCCGTCTTCCTGGGGGCCGCCGGTGCGGACGCGGGCGGCGGTGGCCGGGTGTGCGGTCATGGTCTCTCACAGGGGTCGGACGTACTGGGCGGAATCCCCCACCCGTTTGTCCACCTTGCCACCCGTGACGGCGTTTGCGGCGGAGACGTTGCTCACAGGGGTCGGGTCAGCGCACGCCCACCGCCGCGAGCGCCTTGCGCCGGCGCGGGCTAGGGTGGGCCGGGAAGTAGAGGTAGCAGACCCCGCCGGAGCCGGAGACGACCTTGCCCGAGGCGTTGTACCGCTTCGTCCTGAGCCAGACGTTCTCGAACTCCCGGCGCAGATAGACCCGCCGCACCGCGTCGTCGTTCGCCGAGGCGGGGTCATTGGCGATCACGTCACCGTCCGCCGTGAACCCGATCACGGTCATCAGATGGCCGGCGGTGCCGTAGCCGGCGCCGGTCAGCTCCGTCTTCAGGAACGACTGTGACGTCATGGCCGGGATGCCGGCCGCGATCAGCGTCTCCAGGTCGGTGAGCGAGGTGAGCCGCGTGACCACACCCTGGAGGTCCCTGAACGTGGCCGCGTAGGCGGCGTTGAACGGCCAGTTGCCGCAGCCCTCGTACTGGTAGTCGTAGGTGAAGCGGGCGGCGTGGTCGACCTGCGGGTCGGCATAGGAGGGGTCGACCCAGGACAGCTGCTCGGGGGTGAGCCGGCCGCCCCAGTACTCGATGATCATCTGCGAGGAGGTGGGGCTGCACCAGGCCTCGCCGCCGTTGTCGTACTCCGGGTACTGGCCTTTGTGGATCTCCTGCGAGTAGCGCGGGACGGCCAGTTCCCGGGCCAGGCCGGGGGCGGAGGCGGGGACGGTGAAGCGGTCGGGGATGTCGGAGCCCATGGCGCCGAGCCGCCACACGGTGGGGGTCAGACGTGTGCCGGGCTTGCGGTACAGGGTGAGGCGCAGCCGGTACGACGCCAGACGCAGGCCGGTGCTCGCGTCGTCGATGGCGAAGGTGTCGGTCGAGATACTGCTCCTGCCGTCGGTCTGGCCGTCCACCGAGGTCCGCTTGATGTCCTGGTCACCGGACGCCCAGCGGCCCATCACGTACCAGGGGGTCCCGGTGCCGTCGGAGTACGTGCCCTGCAGTTCGACCTGGAGCCAGGTGCCGTCGGGGGTGTGGGCGTTCCAGGAGGCGACGAGCTCGGTGGCCGGGACGGTGAGCTGGTGGACCGGGGCGGTCCAGGTGGCGTACTCCCAGGTGGCGGTGGTGCCGGTGTGCGGGTCGGTGTAGTCGCTGCGGCCGGCGGGGGCGCCGATCACGACGCCGGGGCGGGAACCGGCGACGGTCCGGACGCCCTGGGCGGCGCCGAGGCGCCACTCGCGGTACGTGGTCCAGGCGTGGTAGTCGATCGGGCGGGCCTGCGGGCGGCCGGGATCGTCGGCAGCGGCAGCGGCGGGGGCCGTTCCGCCGGCCACCGCTGCGGCGACGGCGGCGGTCAGGACGGTTCTGCGGGACGGCTGTCGGGCTCTGTTCATGGGCGCGATTCCCCCAGGTGTCCGGGTCGGGGCTGGTCTGCTGCACGTGTGCGCCAACTATGAAGCAGCGGGCATGCCCCTGCCAGCACTTCGGCGCATGCGCGCGCCATGAATATTGGTCTCGTCCAGTGGAGGCCGCCTCCCGTCCAGTGGAGGAGGCCTCCCGCAACCGACCGGCCCTGCAGCCTTCTGAGGGGCGCGGGGAACTGCGCGACCGGCCCACCACTGGCCGGCAGCCGCCCGGTTCCCCGCAACGATCCGGGCTGCACGCCTCTTCGAACGGCTCGGCGTCAGACGAGATCCATCGCCGCGACCTCGTCGGGGCGGCCGTAGCTGACCGGCCCCTGGAAGCGGCGGCGGGCCGTGGCGAACCACCACACCGTCGCCACGACCAGCACGACCGCGAGCGCGATCGGCGCGTAGTTGAAGGTGTCGGCGGTGATCGGCGAGGCCTGCGGCAGCATGAACAGGACGCTGCTGAGCACGATCCAGATCACCGCGAGCCAGCCGACCGGCCGGCCCCAGCGGCCCAGGTGCCAGGGCCCCGGCTGGAACCCGCCGCCGAGCCGCAGCCGCAGGAAGATCGGCACGGCATAGGCGAGGAAGAGACCGACCACATTGACGCTGACGATGGCGGTGAAGGCGGTGTGGGACCACCAGCCGGGCACGACCAGGGCCACCGAGCAGACCACCGCGAGCCACACCGCCTTCACGGGCGTACGGGTGCGCGGCGAGACCGAGTGCCACCAGCGGGAGCCGGGCATGGCTCCGTCGCGGGAGAAGGCGAAGATCTGCCGGGTGTTGCTGGTGAGGTTGGCGAGACCGCAGAAGAGCATGGCGCCGATGATGATGAGGAGCATGATCTTGGCGGCGCCCAGCCCGAGGCCGTCGATGAGAATCTGGACCGGCGGCGCCCCGGAACCGGCTTCCTTGGCGTAGTCGCCAATGCTGTAGACCAGTGCCAGCATCAGGATGAGACCGGTGATCGCCGAATAGCCGATGGCGCGGGTGATCCCCTTGGGCGCGTTGACCGTCGCGCGGACCGTTTCCTCGGACATGTGGAAGCTGCCGTCGAACCCGGTGAACGTCCAGCTGGTGACCAGCAGGCCGAGCATGCCCCCGTAAAGCCCGCTCGTGAAGCCGGTGTTGTTCTCGAAATGCGTCACGAAGGACACCGGCTGATGATGATCGGGCATCACTATGAGTGCGCCCACGATCACCACGAGTCCGATCAGCAGCCACCACACGGAAATACGGTTCAGCACGGCGACGAGCTGGACGGTGTAGGTGTTGGCGAGGCCCTGCACGACGATGATCAAGGCTGTGATCAGCACTGTCTGGTGCGTGGTCGGCTGGTAGGAGGGCCACTGCAGCTGGATGAAGGCCTGGATGAAGGTGGCGGCCGCGTAGCCGGTGGCGGCGGTCCCGCCGATCTGGCCGACGAAGTTCAGCCAGCCCGTGTACCAGGACCAGGCACCCTTGTGCCGCTTTGCAAGTTTACCGGCGGAGAAATACAGCGCGCCGCTCGTCGGATAGGCCGAGGCGACTTCCGCCATGGCCGCGCCGATGAGCAGCACCATGACGCAGACGCCGATCCAGCCGAACACGAGAATGCGGGGGCCGCCCGCATTCATACCGAATCCGAAGGACGAGAAAATACCTGAGAGGATATTGATGATGGTGAAGGAGATCGCGAAATTGTCGAACGCCTGGAAGCGTCGGGTGAGTTTCCGCGGATAACCCATCGCGTGCAGGGTCGCGTCGTCGTCGAGCGCGACCGGGTCTTCTCCCGCGCGGGCCTTCGCCCGTGGGGTCGGCATCCGTTCCGACACAGATCGGCCTTTCTCTCGATGGGGAGCAGGGACGAACGAAGAGGGTCAGTCGGGTCGCGGGACGGGCAGACCGCAGGTGCGCCGGGCCCGGGAGAGCTGTTCGGCGGGGTCGCCGAAGGCGCTCCACGGCATGCGCGAGGCGTACGGGCCCATCGCCGTGAACACCGCCCGCGCCTCGAACTCGCGCTGGGCCATCACGAGCGCATGCGCGAGGTAGGCCAGGTCGAGCACCGGCGTGAAGCGGTAATCCGAGACCGCCGGCAGCCAGTGGTGGTAGATCGCCAGCGCGGTGGCACGCCACTGCGGCTGTTCCCAGACCCGGTCGGCGAGCAGTTGCGTGGGGTTGTAGCTCTCCACCAGGGCGACCAGCGGCAGCAGCCGGAGGGCGGAGTCGGCGGGCGCCCGTTGGCTGAGGAAGGCGGCCACGTCCCAGGCCGCGTTGACCGAACCGCCGTGGCGCGTGAAGAAGCACGACAGGAAGCGGTGGTGGCCCTCACGGTGCCAGGGGTCCAGGGACAGGATGTGGGCGAACAGCCGCCAGGGGCCGGGCGGGGCGGTGAGCAGGCCCTGCGGGGCGGGGTCGCGCAGCCGGTGCAGCCGGGCCATGGCGAGCTTGGCGACCCAGGGCGTGGGATCCTCGGGGGCCAGGGCGGCGGCCCGGTCGCAGGCGGTCAGCGCGATCCGCTCCAGTGCCTCGGCGCGCTCGTCGCGCGCGTCGGCGGCCCGCAGCGCACGCTGCACCGCGACCCGGGCCCACATCAGTGCCGCCTCGGGCGTCGGCTCCTCGGCGAGCCAGCGCTCGACCAGATCGGTGCCGGCCGCCTCGGAGGCGAGGACCAGCGAGCGGTGGGCGCGCAGGGCGAAGTCGGAACGCGTCTCGGCGAGGGCCTCGTACGCGTATCGATAACGTCCGGCGCGCACATCGACGCATACGCTCGCCAGGACACGGTCGTCGGCCGCCGGATGCCACACATAGTGTCCTTCGAATAGCCCCGCGGCCATGTCCCCCTGCCAGTCCCCGTACGACGCACACCGGTTGCGCTGGAGGCACCCTACTCAGCTCCGGGCACAGCCGGAACGCCGAATTCGACATATCGGTCAGGGGATTCGCAAATGTTTATCCGGGCCATTGGCTGGCTGCCAGCCGATGATTCAAACCCCGACCTTTTCCGGTGCGGCGGCCTCGGCGGTCCGGCCGGCCAGGGGCCGCTACTAGACTGTTTCCGGAAAACCGTCCACTCCGACCCACACCGGGGAACCATCATTCTCGACCTCGCCGCCCGGCTGCGCGGGCTTCCCCCCTCCATCGGGCCGGTCCGGCTGATCGGCGTCGACGGGCACGCCGGCTCGGGAAAGTCCACCTTCGCAGGGCACCTGGCCGCGGCGCTCGGCGGGGCTCCGGTACTGCACCTGGACGACATCGCCAGCCACGAGCAGCTCTTCGAGTGGACCGACCGGCTCACGACGCAGGTGATCCGGCCGCTCGCCCGCGGCGAGAGCGCGCACTACACGCCGTACGACTGGCGGGCCCGTACGTTCACCGCGCCCCGCCCGCTGCCGGCGGCGCCCGTGGTCCTGGTCGAGGGTGTCGGCGCGGGCCGTCGGGCGCTGCGGCCCCACCTGGCCCTGTTGCTGTGGATGGAGCTGCCCCCGGAGGAGTCCTGGACGCGCGGCCGGCTGCGGGACGGGGCGGAGCAGCGGGAGTTCTGGGACGGCTGGGTGGCGGCGGAGCGCGCGCACTTCGCCGTGGACCCCTCGCGCCCCCATGCGGATCTTCTGGTGCACCAGACATCAGAGGGGTATGAGGTACTGCCGGGGCCTGGGTCAACCTCTGGGCCGCACCAAAGCATGACCCAGAGTGACAGACCGTCCGCGTTGTGGTGAAGGTGTGAAGACCCGTCCGGAGGAACTTCCCCGAAGGCTTCAACTCGGCTTGACCCGGGGGTCGTACAGGTCTTACGTTCTCAATGTGCGGCCCTTCGGAGCCGCCCACAGACGCGAAGCCCCCGGTTGTTCCCCCGTGATCGGGGGCTTCGTTCTGCCCGCGGACGCTTTTCCGCCCTCCCGGCGCACCGACCCGCTCACCCTCGGTCACGAAACCGTGTGCGCCCCGTCTGCTCCCACCTCGTCAAACGGCCTGCGCGGCACCCTTCGGCACGCGGTCCGCGCGCGGGTACGATGCCCTCGGTGCGACCTTCGCGGCTGCCTCGCGCACCGGTAACTCCGGTCCGGGGCACGGCGGTTCGATGCGCGGCGGCCGTCGGGCGACTGCCCGGTGGTGAACCACGGGGGCACGGTCTGTGGGGGGACGGGATGGACTTCGGCACGCAGGGCCCCGAGGCCCCGGCCGACCTGGCCTGGCTGCGAGGGGTGGACGCCTACACCATGGGCGCCTATCCGCAGGCGGAGGAGGAGTTCCGCACCGCGGTGCGGATGGACCCCGGGATGGCGGACGGCTGGCTCGGGCTGCACGCGCTGCGGATCGACACGACGACCGCGCTGCTCAGGATGTTCCGGCACCGCGACCGCTTCGGCGAACAGCGCGCCCGGCACCGCCGCACCCTCAACTCCTGGTACTGGCTGGGCTGGTGGGTGCAACCGGTGCTGGAGAGCCCGCGCGATCTGCTGCTGGCGCACGCCTCGCACTGGCTGGACGGCCGGCACGTGCCCGAGCTGGACCGCGCCCTCGCCGGACTGCCCCCGGTCGACGCCGATCCCCAGGTCCGTTTCCTGCACGCCTGCCGTGCCTATCTGGTGAAGGACTGGGACCAGCTGGTACGGCACACCGACCCACTGCTGGACGATCCCATGCTCGGCATCGAGGCCGGCCTGTTCGGCGGCATGGCCCGGGTCCGGCTGGAGATGTACGGCCAGGCCGAACCGCTGCTGTCGGCTGCGCTGATGCGCTGCCGCAGTGAGCAGCCGCAGCGCAAGGAGCTGCGCTACTGGCTGGCCCGGGCGCACGAGGGCACGGGCCGCAGCGCCGCAGCGCTCCCCCTCTACCGGGCCGTGCACCGCGTCGACCCGGCGTTCATGGACACCTCGGCGCGGCTCGCGGCGATCGCCGAGGGCGACGGGTACGACGACACCGCCGACCTCGCCGCGATCACCCTGACGGGTGCCGGACAGGACAGCGTGGACGGCCCGGACGGGTACGACCCCGTCTTCGGCAGCGACGGCCGCGATCTGCGGCTGCCGGAGCCGGATCTGCCGACGGGTCCCCTGCCGTCGGTGACCGATCCGGCGGTGCGGTTGAAGACGGGGGTCTCGTCCTCGCCGATCCCAGCAGGGCCGACCGATCCCGCCCTGCTCGAGGAGGCGCTCGCCGAGCTGGAGCGCATGGTGGGGCTGGAGCCGGTGAAACGCCAGGTCAAGGCGCTGTCGGCACAGTTGAACATGGCCCGGCTGCGGGCCGGGCAGGGACTGCCGGTGCAGCCGCCGAAACGGCACTTCGTCTTCTCGGGGCCGTCGGGGACCGGTAAGACGACGGTGGCCCGGATCCTCGGCCGGGTCTTCTACGCCCTCGGGCTGCTCGGCGGTGACCACCTGGTCGAGGCCCAGCGGGCGGACCTGGTCGGCGAGTACCTCGGGCAGACGGCCGTGAAGGCCAACGAGCTGATCGACTCCGCGATCGGTGGGGTGCTGTTCGTGGACGAGGCGTACTCGTTGTCCAACTCCGGTTACGGCAAGGGCGACGCGTACGGCGACGAGGCCTTGCAGGTGCTGCTGAAGCGGGCTGAAGACAACCGGGACCATCTGGTGGTGATCCTCGCCGGCTATCCGGAAGGCATGGACCGGCTGCTGGCGGCGAACCCCGGGCTGTCGTCCCGCTTCACGACCCGGGTCGACTTCCCCTCCTACCGGCCGCTGGAACTCACCGAGATCGGCAAGGTGCTCGCGCGGGAGAACAGGGACGTCTGGGACGACGAGGCGCTGGAGGAGCTGCGCTCGATCGCCGGGCACGTGGTCGATCAGGGCTGGATCGACGAGCTGGGGAACGGGCGGTTCCTGCGGACGCTGTACGAGAAGAGCTGTGCGTACCGGGATCTTCGGCTGTCGACGTATGCGGGGTCCCTGTCCCGGGAGGACCTGGCGACGCTGCGGTTGGCCGACCTGATGCAGGCGTACGGGGAGGTGCTGTCGGGGCGGGGGCCGCATGATCCCTCGGGTATGTGAAGCGCCCCGCCACCGACCGGGCTCTCAGGCGAGCGCTTCCTCCGGCTCCCCACTCACCCTCGGCTCCGCCAGCCTCACGTCCCGCATCTCCCGGTGCGCCGGATCCCGCACCTCGCCCACCAGCATCTCGAGAACGTCCTCCAGAGCCACCAGACCCAGCACCC
Source organism: Streptomyces sp. NPDC007205 (assembly GCF_040634095.1). NCBI lineage: Bacteria > Bacillati > Actinomycetota > Actinomycetes > Kitasatosporales > Streptomycetaceae > Streptomyces > Streptomyces sp. NPDC007205. The sequence goes on along the minus strand of NZ_JBEYEW010000021.1, from coordinate 59,521 downwards.
TGCCGGAGGCGTCCGCCACCTGGGCCAAGTGTGTGGCCGCTCGGCGCATGACCGTCAGCGCGTCGTCGAGGGGCAGCTCGGCCCGCAGGGTCGCCATCGGGCGCCACACGTGCTGAGGCACCGCACGGTCGGAGTCCTCCAGGTCCAGGACGTCCTTGACGTGGACGTACCCCATGAAGGGGCCCTTGTCCGTCGCGGCGACCGGGAAGCGGGAGTACCCCGTGCGGGCCGTGAGCTCGACGATCTGTCCCGGGGTGATCGCCGGGTTCACCGTGACCAGGGACTCCCGGCGCAGCAGGACGTCCGTCACCGGGCGGGAGCCCAGTTCCAGCGCGTCCTCCAGGCGTTCCCGCTCCTCGGGGCCGAGCAGGCCCGCCTGGCCGGAGTCCTCCAGCAGGCGGTTGAGCTGCTCGCTGGTGACCACGGCCTCCACCTCGTCCTTGGGCTCGACCCGGAAGAGGCGCAGGATGGCCTGGGCGCAGGCGCCGAGGGACACCGTGATCGGCTTGCACAGGCGGGAGAAGCAGACCAGGCCGGGGCTCAGCCAGAGCGCCGCCTTCTCGGGGGCGGCCATCGCCAGGTTCTTCGGCACCATCTCGCCGATGACCAGGTGGAAGAAGACCACCGCGGCCAACGCGATCACATACCCGAGCGGATGGATCACGCCGTCGGGCAGATGCACCGCCTCGAACGCCGGTTCCAGCAGACGCGCCACCGTCGGCTCGGCCACCGCGCCCAGTGTCAGGGAGCAGACGGTGATGCCGAACTGGGCCGCGGCCATCATCTGCGGCAGCCGCTCCAGGCCGTACAGCACCTGGCGGGCGCGGGCGGTGCCGAGCGGTTCGATCTGGCTGCGGCGTACGGAGACCAGCGCGAACTCGGCGCCGACGAAGAAGCCGTTGGCGAGCACGAGCAGCGCGGCGAAGACCAGCTGGAGGACGCTCATCGGACGGCCTCCATCATGTTCACCGCCGGAACCGTCCTGACCAGGCGGACCCGTTCGGCGCGGTAGTGGCCGACCTGGCGGACCGAGATCCGCCAGCCGGGCAGTTCGGCGCGGTCGCCGGGGGCCGGGATCCGGCCGAGCAGGTCGGCGACCAGTCCGGCCACCGTCTCGTACGGTCCCTCGGGCACGTCCAGGCCTATGCGCAGCAGGATGTCCACGCGGCAGCTGCCGTCCACGTCCCAGGCGGGTTTGCCGTCCTCGGGCGGGGCCGGGAGCAGCTCGGGCACGTCCTTGGCGTCGTGCTCGTCGCGGACCTCGCCGACGAGTTCCTCGACGATGTCCTCCAGGGTGACCACGCCGGCCGTACCGCCGTACTCGTCGACGACGACCGCGATCGGCTGCTCGGAGCGCAGCCGGGCGAGCAGGGGCTGCACGGGCAGGGTCTCCGGGACCAGCAGCGCCTTGCGGGCGATACGGCTGACCGGGGTGCGCAGCCGGTCGTGCACGCAGACCGCCAGCGCGTCCTTGAGATGGGCCATGCCGACGATCTCGTCGATCTTCTCCCGGTAGACGGGGAAGCGGGACAGACCGGTGGCCCGGGTGAGGTTGACGACGTCCTCGGCGGTGGCCGTGTCCTGCAGGGCGCTGACCTTCACGCGCGGGGTCATGACGTGCTGCGCGGTCAGCTCGCCCAGGGACAGGGTGCGGACGAACAGGTCGGCCGTGTCCTGTTCCAGGGCGCCGGCCCGGGCGGAGTGCCGGGCCAGGGAGACCAGTTCGCCCGGGGTGCGGGCGGAGGCCAGTTCGTCGGCGGGCTCGACGCCGAGCGCGCGCACCAGCCGGTTGGCGACCGTGTTGAGCGCGGCGATCACCGGGCGGAACAGGCGGGAGAAGTGGTGCTGCGGGCCGGCCACGAACCGCGCGACCTGCAGCGGCTTGGACACCGCCCAGTTCTTGGGCACGAGTTCGCCGATCACCATCTGGATCGCGGAGGCCAGCAGCATGCCGACGACCACGGCGACACCGGAGACGGCGCCGCCCGGGATGCCGAGCGCGGCGAACGGGCCGTGCAGCAGCCGGGCCAGGGCCGGTTCGGCGAGCATGCCGACGACCAGGGAGGTGATGGTGATGCCGAGCTGGGTGCCGGAGAGCTGGAAGGACAGCTCCTTCAGCGACTCCGCGACCCTGCGGGCGCGTTTGTCTCCGTCGGCGGCGGCCTTCTCGGCGTCCGTCGGCTCGACGGTCACCAGGCCGAATTCCGCGGCCACGAAGAAGCCGTTGGCGAGGATCAGCAGGAAAGCCGCTCCGAGGAGCAGCAGGGGGGTGGTCACGCTGCCACCGCCTTCCCGGTATGTCGGGCAGGGGCGGCGCAGGTACTACAGGACGATCCGTCCATCGCTGGAGGGAGTCACTCCTCGGGTAGCAGGAACCCCTGTGCACCGGGTGGCACGCAGGGGCGGAGGCGCAGCGAAGAGGCCTCCGCCACCAGATTAATCAAGACAGGGGCCACTCGGGCAGGGTGGGCGCCCCCGAGTCAGCCCTGATCTTCGACCGGACGGGCCGTGGAGCGGGCTTCGGCGAGGGCGCGCAGGGCCTGCGCGTCGGCGATGGCGCGCTTTTTGGCGAGGCCGGGCTGGATGCCGAGCGCGGGCAGGCTGGTGCCGTCGCTGAGGTTGAGGAACACCCACGGGTCGCCCGGACGGAGGTTCACCTGAAGGATCTCCGCCCAGTCCAGGCGCCGTTTGCTGGCGACGTTCACCACGGTGACGCCGGACTCGTCGGCGACGACCTTCACCCGGGCCAGCTGGGCCAGCACCCAGAAGATCAGCGCCCCGGTGACGACGAAGGTCGCCCGCTCCCCCGGGCCGAGCTGCTCCAGCAGCAGGGAGACCCCGGAGATGGTCAGGAAGATCGCGACACCGGCGGTGAGCAGGACGGCCCGGGTGTGGCCCGGCCGGAAGGTGACGGGAAGCGAGGGAAGATCGGACATCGCGGTGCGTACCCTTACAGGCGGCAGGCGTGGATGGCCGTGGTGAGGATGGCGCGGGCGCCGATGGCGTACAGGTCGTCCATGATCCGCTGTGCCTCCTTGGCGGGGACCATGGCGCGGACCGCGACCCAGCCCTCGTTGTGCAGCGGGGAGACAGTCGGGGACTCCAGGCCGGGGGTGAGCGCCACGGCCTTCTCGAGCTGCTCGACGCGGCAGTCGTAGTCCATCATCACGTACGTCCGGGCGACCAGGACGCCCTGGAGGCGGCGCAGGAACTGCTCGACCTTCGGTTCCTCGCCGTCGGCGCCGGTGCGGCGGATGACGATCGCCTCGGACTTCATGATCGGCTCACCGAAGACCTCCAGACCCGCGTTGCGCAGGCTGGTGCCGGTCTCCACGACGTCGGCGATGACCTCGGCGACGCCCAGCTCGATGGCGGTCTCCACGGCGCCGTCCAGGTGGACGACGGAGGCGTCGACGCCGCTGTCCGCGAGGTGCCCCGCGACGATCCCCTCGTACGACGTGGCGACCGTCTTGGCCTTCAGGTCCTCGATGCCGTCCGCGGTGCCCGGCTTGGCGGCGAAGCGGAAGGTGGAGCGGGCGAAGCCCAGCGGCAGGATCTCCTCGGCGTCGGCGCCCGAGTCGATCAGCAGGTCGCGGCCGGTGATGCCCAGGTCGAGGCGGCCGGAGGCGACGTAGATCGCGATGTCGCGGGGGCGGAGGTAGAAGAACTCGACCTCGTTCTCCGGGTCGACGATCCGCAGCTCCTTGGACTCGCGGCGCTGCTGGTAGCCGGCCTCATGCAGCATCTCCGCCGCAGGGCCGGACAGTGAACCCTTGTTGGGGACGGCGATGCGCAGCATGAGGTCGGCTTCCTTTGCTCGTTCTCTACGGGACTGTGTGCGGGTACGGCTCAGAGGTGGGCGTAGACGTCGTCCAGGGAGATCCCGCGGGCGACCATCATCACCTGGACGTGGTACAGCAGCTGCGAGATCTCCTCGGCGGCCGCCTCCTTGCCCTCGTACTCGGCGGCCATCCAGACCTCGGCGGCCTCTTCGACGACCTTCTTGCCGATGGCATGCACGCCCTTGCCCACCAGCTCTGCGGTACGGGAGGTGGCGGGATCGCCGTGGGCGGCCTTCTGCTGGAGCTCGGTGAAGAGCTCCTCGAACGTCTTCTTGGACATGGTGCTGCCCACCCTACGCGGTGCGGGCGACTCCCTAGTGCCAGGGTTCAGATACTGAGCGCAGCGTGGCCGCGGTCGCCACGGCGGCCGTCACCGCCTCGTGGCCCTTGTCCTCGGTGGAGCCCTCGATGCCGGCCCGGTCCAGGGCCTGCTGCTCGGTGTCGCAGGTGAGCACGCCGAAGCCGACGGGGACGCCGGTCTCGACGCTGACCTGGGTGAGGCCCTGGGTGACGCCCTGGCACACGTAGTCGAAATGGGGGGTGCCGCCGCGGATGACGACTCCGAGGGCGACCACGGCGTCGTAGCCGCGCCCGGCCAGTACCTTGGCGGCGACCGGCAGTTCGAAGCTGCCGGGGACCCGGATCAGGGTCGGCTCGTCGATCCCCAGGTCGTGCAGGGCGCGCAGGGCGCCGTTCACCAGACCGTCCATCACCTTCTCGTGCCACTGCGCCGCGATGACGGCGACCCTGAGGTCGCTCGCGTTGCGTACGGACAGTTCCGGTGCACCCTTGCCGCTCACGTCTCTCCTAAGTGCTGTCTTGCTTGCTTACTGGTTGCCGCAGGTGGACACGGCAGGTGTGTCCAGCCAGGGCAGGTCGTGCCCCATCCGGTCCCGCTTGGTGCGCAGGTAGCGGAGGTTGTGCTCGCCCGCCTGGACCGGCATCGGCTCCCGGCTGCTGACCCTGAGGCCGTGGCGCAGGAGTGCGTCGGTCTTCTCGGGGTTGTTGGTCATCAGGCGGACGCTGCGCACACCGAGGTCGGCGAGGATCTGCGCGCCGGCGCCGTAGTCGCGGGCGTCGGCGGGCAGCCCGAGTTCCAGGTTGGCGTCGAGGGTGTCGCGGCCCTGCTCCTGGAGTTCGTACGCCCGCAGCTTGGACAGCAGGCCGATGCCGCGCCCCTCGTGGCCGCGCAGGTAGACCACCACTCCCCTGCCCTCGGCCTGGATCCGTTCCAGGGCGGTGTCCAGCTGGGGGCCGCAGTCACAGCGCAGGGACGAGAAGACGTCCCCGGTGAGGCATTCGGAGTGGACGCGGACCAGGACGTCCTCGCCGGCGCCGATCTCGCCGTGCACGAGGGCGACGTGCTCCACGCCGTCGACGGTGGACCGGTAGCCGTAGGCGGTGAAGGTGCCGTGCGCGGTGGGCAGGCGCGTCTCGGCCTCGCGGCGGACGGTGGGCTCGCTGCCGCGGCGGTAGGCGATCAGGTCCTCGATGGAGATGATCGACAGCCCGTGCTTGCGGGCGAACGGGATCAGCTCGGGCAGCCGCAGCATACGGCCGTCCTCACCGGCGATCTCCACGATCGCGCCGGCCGGGCGCAGGCCCGCGAGCCGGGCCAGGTCGACGGCGGCCTCGGTGTGGCCGTTGCGGACCAGGACGCCGCCGGGCTTGGCGCGCAGCGGGAAGACGTGGCCGGGGCGGACGAAGTCGGTGGGCTCGGCGGTGCCGCCGGCCAGCAGCTGGAGCGTGGTGGCACGGTCGGCGGCCGAGATGCCGGTGCTCACGCCGTGGGCGGCGGAGGCGTCCACGGAGACGGTGAACGCGGTCTTCATCGACTCGGTGTTGTCCTGGACCATCTGGGGGAGCTGGAGCCGGTCGAGCTCCTCGGGCTCCATGGGGGCGCAGATGAGTCCCCGGCACTCGCTCATCATGAACGCGACGATCTCGGGAGTGGCGTGTTCGGCCGCGACGACGAGGTCGCCCTCGTTCTCCCGGTCCTCGTCGTCCACGACGATGACCGGGCGGCCGGCCGCGATGTCGGCGATGGCCCGCTCGACGGGGTCGAGGCGGAACTCCTCGAGGTCGGCGGTGTCGTACAGCAGCGGTGCCGAGGTCATGCCGGCGCTCCTTCCAGGACGGGCTGCGGGCTCCTGCGGGAGCGCAGCCACCAGTCGCGCATGCCCCACAGGACGAGTGCGCCGTAGATGACGTAGACGAAACCGGAGAAGGCGTAGCCGTTGGCGAAGTTGAGGGGTACGCCGACGACGTCGACGAGCAGCCAGGCGATCCAGAACTCGACCATGCCCTTGGCCTGCGCGTACATGGCGACGATGGTGCCGACGAAGATGTAGGCGTCGGGCCAGGGGTCCCAGGACAGGGACGGGTAGGCCGTGAAGAGCAGGGCGACGGCGACCGTGCCGGCGGCGGCCGCGCCGAGCATCGCCGCGCGCTCGCGCCAGGTGGCGAACCGGGGGGCGATGTGGCCGTCCGTGGACCGGTCCTTGTCGCGCTGCCACTGCCACCAGCCGTAGAGCGCGACGGCCATGACGACGACCTGCTTGCCGGCACTGCCGGTCAGATGGCCGTAGAAGGCGGCGAAGAGGACGAGGCCGGAGAGGAACTGCACGGGCCAGGTCCACAGGGAGCGGCGCCAGCCGAGGGCGAGGGTGATCAGGCCGAGGATGTTTCCGGCCATGTCCGACCAGATGATGTGCTGGCCGAAGAGGGTGAAGGCCTCGGAGTTCAGCCAGCTCACTTGGTGGCTCCCGGGGCGCGGTCGCCGAGGAGCCGCTCGACGTACTTGGCGATGACGTCGACCTCGAGGTTGACCGGGTCGCCGGGCTGCTTGTGGCCGAGCGTGGTCAGATCGAGGGTGGTCGGGATGAGGCTGACGGTGAAGTGGTCCGGGCCGGCCTCCACGACCGTGAGGCTGATGCCGTCGACGGTGATGGAGCCCTTCTCGACGACGTAGCGGGAGAGGTCCGCCGGGAGCGAGATCTTGACGATCTCCCAGTTCTCGGAGGGGATGCGCGCCAGCACCTGCCCGGTGCCGTCGACATGGCCCTGCACGATGTGCCCGCCGAGGCGCGTGCCGACGGCGGTGGGGCGTTCGAGGTTGACGCGGGAGCCGACGGTGAGTGCGCCGAGGCTGGAACGCTTCAGGGTCTCCGCCATCACATCGGCGGTGAACTCGTCGTCCTCGTGCTCCACGACGGTGAGACAGACCCCGTTCACGGCGATGGAGTCGCCGTGCTGCGCGCCCTCGGTCACGACGGGGCCACGGAGCCGGAAGCGGGAGGCGTCGCCGAGGTTCTCGACGGCGGTGACCTCACCCAGCTCTTCGACGATTCCGGTGAACACTTCCCGGGTCCTCCTGCCTCTTCGGGCACGGACTCCGGGGCCTGTCGATGACGACAGAATCTACGGGTGAGCACACACCGGGGCGTCGCCGGAACGGGCCCGTCCGCATATGGACGCGCCCAGATACGGCGGCGCGCACACGGAAAACGCATGCCCGCCCGCCGCGCACTGCCTCCCATCCGGACTTTAACCGTCGGTCCAGGAATTTCACCTGGTCAACCGGCCGCTGGAAGCGACCGGGTCGCGGACTGTAACCGCCGGTTCGGACTTTCACCGACCCCGGAGTGCGCTGCTTCTGGTACAGGGCCAGTGTGCCACGCCGGGCCGCCGTCCAGACAGGTGTGCGGTGTGGGCTCCCTCACAGTGCGTGTCGCCGGCCTTGCGGGGCGCGACCGGACCGCACAACTGGCGGGCGGACGGGGCCGATTGGCCTGGTCCCGAGCCATTGACCGGGTTGGTCTAGTCCTTTTAGGGTGCGGACGGGTCCGGCGGCGGTGACGACGGCCCTTGCCCGCCGCCGGACCGCCGCCAACTGCCGTCAGCCGGGCGGGCCAGCCGGGGCATGTCACATTCACCGAGGTCCGCGCCGTCTCATCCGAAGGAGGGTGCCCCGACGGGGGGTGCCCGGCGTCCGGAGGGACAGAAACAGCATGACCACGATCCTGGTGACCGGCGGAACCGGCACGCTCGGCCAGTGCGTGACGCGGCGGCTGCGGGCGGACGGACACGAGGTGCGGGTGCTGAGCCGGCACGCACAGCCGTACGCCGTCGATCTGCGTGCGGGCGGCAGCGGGCTCGACACCGCGCTCGCCGGTGTGGAGACCGTGGTGCACTGCGCGAGCACCCAGCGGGGCGGGGACGAGAAGGCGGCCGAGCATCTCGTCGCGGCGGCGCGGCGGGCCGGAGTGGGCCATCTGGTCTACATCTCCATCGTCGGGGTCGACCGGGTTCCGCTCGGCTACTACCGGACCAAGCTGGCAGTGGAGCGGCAGATCGAGGCGTCGGGGCTCGGCTGGACCATCCTGCGCACGACCCAGTTCCATGACCTGCTCGTCTCGGTCCTGGGCGGGCTGGCCAAGGCGCCCGTCCTGCTGGTCCCGGCCGGGGTGCCGGACCAGCCGGTGGAGGTGGCCGAAGTCGCGGACCGGCTGGCCGGGTTGGCGCTCGCCGGTCCGGCGGGGCGGGTGGCGGACATGGGCGGCCCCGAGGTGCGGACCCTGGACTCCCTGGCCCGCTCCTACCTCCGCGCGACCGGCCGGCGCCGTGCGGTGGCCCGGGTGCCGCTGTTCGGCGGGACCTATCGCGCCGCCCGCGCGGGCGGTCTGCTGACGCCGGAACAGGCGGTGGGGAAGACGACGTTCGAGGAGTATCTGGGGCGCCGGTTCGGCGGCTGACGGAGAGCCGGGGCCACCGGTTCACCAGCGCGGCGGGGCCAGGTGTCGGCAGGCCGCACTCGCGGCCAGGGCGACGACCGCCGCAGCGCCCGCCGGCGCGTGGAAGCCGGGGAAGTCTCCGTCGCAGTCGCTCGCCGAGGGCAGTGCCGCAATGGTTCAGGGCGCGTACCGGCGGGGGCGGCGGCACGGTGGGGGACTCTCGGGGAGGTACCGGAACATGAGTGACGTGGGCTACGCAGGTGACGAGGTGAGGCGCGCCCGGTATGCCGTGGCGGCCGTGTTCGCCGTGCACGGCGCGGTGACCGGCACGTTCGCCACGCGCGTGCCGTGGATCCAGGACCACGCCTCGCTGAGCTCGGGCCGGCTGGGGTTCGCGCTGGCCTTCACGGCGTTCGGCGCCTCGTGCGCGATGCCGCTGGCGGGCCGGATCAGCCATCGCTTCGGCAGCCGTACGGCCCTGCGCGGGCTGCTCGCGCTGTGGACACTCTCCCTGGTCCTGCCGTCGCTCGCGCCGAACCTCGCCACCCTGTGCCTGGCGATGTTCACCTACGGTGCGAGCTCGGGCATGGCCGACGTGGCGATGAACGCGCTCGGTGTCGAGGTCGAGCGGCTGCTCGGCAGGTCGGTCATGTCGGGGCTGCACGGCATGTGGAGCGCGGGCACGCTGACCGGCTCGGCGGCCGGCACGCTCGCCGCGCACCTCGGCTCGGACGCCCGGCTGCACTTCACGCTCACCGCTGCCGTGCTCACCGTGCTCGGCCTTGCGGTCTGCGCCCGGGTGCTGGATCTGCAGCCCGCCGAGGAAGAGGAGCCGCCGCCGCGGTTCGCGCTGCCGCCGCGCTCGGCGCTGCTGATCGGCACGGTCGGCTTCTGCGCGGTGTTCGCCGAGGGCGCGAGCCTGGACTGGTCGGCGGTGTTCCTGCGGGACCGGCTGGACAGCTCGGCCGGGGTGGCGGCGGCCTGCACGACCGGCTTCGTGCTGACGATGGCGGTGGCCCGGATCGCCGGGGACGCGGTGGTGAACCGGTACGGCGCGGTCCGCACCGTCCGCGCCGGTGGCGTCCTGGCCGTGCTGGGCGGTCTGCTGATCGTTGCCGCCGCGCATCCGGCGGTCGCCATGGCCGGGTTCGCGCTGATGGGACTCGGCATCGCGGTGGTCGTCCCGCTGTGCTTCGCGGCGGCCGGGCACGCCGGGCCGAACCCGAGCCAGGCCATAGCCGGCGTCGCGACGATCACCTACACCTCGGGGCTGATCGCGCCGAGCCTGATCGGCGGGGTGGCCCAGGCGACCAGCCTGGTGATGTCGTTCTGCGTGGTGACGGCGCTGGCGTGCGGGCTCGCGGTGTTCGCGGGGGTGCTGCGCACGGCGGAGCGCGGCGGCCGGAAGGAGATCAGTCCGCAGACCGCAGCAGTTCCCGGCCCACGGCCCTGAAAGCGTCGGTCCACGGCGCGGGTCGCAGCGTCGTGGCGTCCAGCCGGACCAGCACCCGGGTGCCCTCGGCGTAGGTCTGTGTGCCGTCGGCCGAGCAGAACCGGAAGCCGTAGGTCAGGCCGGTGGCGCCCAGCCGCTCCAGCCAGAGGTGGACGGCGTAGGTGCCGGGCCGGGTCACCGGTGCCTCATAGCTGATGCGCAGCTCGCGGACGGCATTGCAGGCGTCGCCGGCCGCGTGCCAGTCGCCGTCGAAGCGGACGCCGTGCTCATTCCACAGCTCGGTCCAGGCGCGCTCGACCATCAGCGGGTAGCGGGCGTTGTGCAGGAGCCCCAGGGCGTCGAGGTCGTCGAAGTGGACGGTGACCGGGATCAGCCGGCCGTAGGACAGGGCGGGGGCGATCGGGGCTTCGGCGGTCACGGGAGGGCTCCTGAACATGGCTGAGGGAGGATCCATACTAAGCGACCGCTCAGAATGCGCGGGGCCGTGCGAGCGCGGGGCCGCCGGTACCCGGACAATGGTCCGGAACCCCTTCACGTACGTAAGAAAGCGAAACCCCACCATGGACCTCGGCGTGCGCTGGAAACTGCACGGTGACGGGCGCACGCCCGCGCCCGGAGCGGTGGTACGCCCCGATGAACGGCTCTCCTGGCCCCGCACGGTGGGCCTGGGCGCCCAGCACGTGGTCGCGATGTTCGGCGCGTCCTTCGTGGCGCCCGTGCTGATGGGTCTCGACCCGAATCTCGCCATCATGATGTCGGGTGTGGCGACCGCGATCTTCCTGCTCGCCACCCGCGGCCGGGTTCCGAGCTATCTGGGCTGCTCCCTGTCCTTCGTGGGCGTGGCCGCCGTCATCCGCGCCCAGGGCGGTACGAGCGCCACCGTGACCGGCGCGGTCCTCGTGGTCGGAGCGGTGCTGTTCCTGGTGGGCCTCGCCGTGCAGCGCTTCGGCGCGCGGATCATCCACGCGGCCATGCCGCCGATCGTCACCGGCGCGGTCGTCATGCTGATCGGCTTCAACCTCGCGCCGGTGACCGCCTCCACCTACTGGCCCCAGGACCAGTGGACGGCCCTGCTGGTCATGCTGTTCACCGGGCTGGCCGTGGTCTGTCTGCGCGGTTTCTGGTCCCGCATCGCGATCTTCCTCGGGCTGGTCTTCGGGTACGGCATCTCCTGGGCCTTCGACCGGATCTTCGGCAGGATCCACTCCATGAGCCCGAGCGGCAAGGTCACCGACCACTGGCGGCTCGACCTCTCCGGAGTCTCCAAGGCCGACTGGATCGGTCTGCCGCACTTCCACGGGCCGTCCTTCCAGTGGTCGGCCGTCCTGGTCGCGCTGCCGGTCGTCATCGCCCTGGTCGCGGAGAACGCGGGGCACGTCAAGGCGGTCGGTGAGATGACCGGCGACCCACTGGACGACAAGCTCGGTACGGCGATCTCCGCGGACGGCGTCGCATCCGTGCTGTCCACCGCGGTGGGCGGCCCGCCGAACACCACCTACTCCGAGAACATCGGCGTGATGGCCGCGACCCGCGTCTACTCCACCGCCGCCTACTGGGCAGCGGCCGGCTTCGCCCTGCTCTTCGGCGTCTGCCCGAAGTTCGGCGCGGTCGTGGCCGCGATCCCGGGCGGTGTCCTCGGCGGCATCACCGTGATCCTCTACGGCATGATCGGCCTGCTCGGCGCCCAGATCTGGCTGCACGCCAAGGTGGACCTGCGCAACCCGCTGAACCTGGTGCCGGCCGCCGCGGGCATCATCATCGGCGTCGGCAACGTCAGCATGAAGTTCACCAGCACCTTCTCGCTCAGCGGCATCGCCCTCGGCACCGTGGTCGTCATCACCGGCTACCACGCGCTGCGCGCCTTCGCGCCGGCCCATCTGAAGAAGCAGGAGCCCCTGCTGGACGAGGGCACGTCCAGCTACGACGCTCAGGGGGCTCCGCGCGCCAGCTCGTAGGCGTACGACGGCGTGAACGTCCCGGCCGCGCCCCGGCAGCCGTCGGACTCCCCCGGCAGCTTGACCCACAGATAGGCGTCGATCCGGGCCTCGCCGGTGTCCAGGGTCGGGGCCCGGCCGAGCTTCCGGCCGGCCGGGTCGCACCACCGGCCGTCCGGCGGGGCGCCGTTGCCGTTGTGGCTGGTGTCGATCACCGCGCCGAGGCTCGCGGGGCCTCCGAGCGCGTCGAGGACCTGACGGTCGTAGGCGATCTCGTCGGCCGTGGTGCGGAAGTTGGAGACGTTGCTGAAGACGCCGTCGGCGTCCGCCGCTCCCGCCTGGCGCAGCAGGGCGGCCTGCTCGGCCGGCGGGTGCCAGCCGGAGTGGCCGGCGTCGTAGTAGACGCGCGCCTTTGGATCGGCGGACTTCAGCACCCGCCCGGCACGGGCCAGCGAGGCGAACCTGGCCGCGCGGTCGGCCTCCGGCAGGCAGTCGGACCGGGCGATGGAGTCCGGTTCCAGCACGATCATCACCTGGTCCGGGCCGAGCCCCTGCGCGAAGGCGTCGATCCAGGTGTCGTAGGCCGCGAGGTCCGGCGCGCCGCCCCGGGAGGCGCCGCCGCAGTCCCGGTCCGGGATCGCGTAGGGCACGAGCACCGGGACCCGGCCCCGCACCGCCGCTTCCGCGGTGACCGCCCGCACCCGGGCGGTGACGGTGTCCGGGTCGGGGTCGGTGAACCACACCGCGGCCGGCCGGCCTGCGATGCGGGCGGCGATGACGCCGGTGCGCGGATCGCCGGGGTGGACGCGGACCCAGTCCAGCACCTGGGAGCCGGGGTGGCGGTACAGGAGGGGCGCGGCGGGGGCGGCCGGCTTCACGGTCCCGGCGCGGGCGGCGGGGACAGTCCCCGGGGTCCGGTCGTGGCCCGAAGGGGCGCGGGGCCGCGTCCGACGTGCGGCTTGCGCCGCGTGCGTGCGATCAGTCACGACGGATCCGCGGACGTCAGGGCCCTCTCGCGGAGCGGTCAGCGCCGCGATGGTCCCGGCGACCGACCCGACCAGGGTCACCACCGAGGCCGCCGCCACCATCACCCCGCGCCGCACGGCGCGCCTGCGCGCGGCCCGGCGCTCGGCGAGACGCCGGGTACGTAAGCCTGACACCGTGCCGTTCCCCCCTCGCATCCGCGGCTCGCCGTCCGTTCCCCCGTTCCGGCGAAGCACCGGGCCGGTCGGCACGCCCGTCGGCCCAGGGCTGGGACCCTTCCCCCATGACGCAGTTGGAACACCTCACCACTCCGGTCGACGCGGTCGTCTCCCGGATGCGCGCCCTGGACGCGGCCCTGCCCGAGCGGGACGGGGTCGCCGTGTTCAACCGCGTCTACCTCACCGTCACGGAGGAGGTCGACCGGCATCTGGACGCCGGGGAGTTCCCGGATCCACGGGCGGCGATCGCGCTGGACGTACGGTTCGCCGAGCGGTACCTGGCGGCGGTCGACGCGACGGCCGCGGACCGCCGGGCACCCGCCTGCTGGCGTCCGCTGTTCCAGCTCCGCCGCCATCCCGGGGTACGGCCGCTGCAGTTCGCGCTGGCGGGCATCAACGCGCACATCGGGCACGATCTCGCGCTCGCCGTGGTGGACGCCTGTCGTACGCTCGGCTGCGAACCACCCGACGTGGAGGACGAGTTCGACCGCGTGGGCGAGCTCCTCGTCTCGCTGGAGGAGCGCGTCCGCGAGGATCTGATGCCGGGTCCCGACCTGCTCCAGATCGCCGATCCGCTCACCCATCTGCTGGGCTCCTGGAGCCTGGAGCGGGCCCGCGACGCGGCCTGGGTGGCGGCACGGGCCCTGTGGGCGCTGCGCCATTGCGGCGAGGTGGCCGAGGAGTTCACCGAACGGCTGGACGCGGCGGTGGGGTTCGCGGGGCGGATGCTGCTCACGCCCCTCGCCGACTGAGGTGGCCTGAACCCGTCGCCGCGCGCCGCCTCCGGAACTCCCCTGCGGTGACCTTACGTTGAGCCGTTCGTACCCGATCGCAGAGGAGCAGCGGTATGGCGTCCAGGCTCGGCCTCAGTCTCCCCCAGATGCGCCAGTACGCCATCGGAAGGGACGTGCCGGACGTGGCACGCGCCGCCGAGGCCATCGGCTACGACAGCCTGTGGGTCTTCGAGCGCGCCCTGTTCCCCGAACCGGCCACGCAGGGCCTGTACGGCGTCGAGGGCCTGCCCTGGCCCGACCAGTACCGGAGCGTGGCGGACCCGCTGGTCACCCTCACCCTGGCCGCGGCGGCCACGGAGCGGGCGGAGCTGGGCTCCAGCGTCCTGGTGGCGCCGCTGCACGTGCCGTTCCAGCTCGCGAAGGCTCTGGCCTCGCTGGACGCGGCGAGCGGCGGCCGGGTGATCGCGGGCTTCGGCACCGGCTGGTCCCTGGACGAGTACGCGGCCTCGGCCGTCCGGCCGTTCGAGGAGCGGGGCGCGGTGCTGGACGAGATCATCGAGGTGTGCCGGGTGGTGTGGGGTCCGGATCCGGTCGTCTACGAGGGCGAGTTGACCAGGATCGCCTCGGCCGTGGTCGGGCCCAAGCCCGCCCGGCCGATCCCGGTGATGCTGGCGGCGAGCAACGCGCGGGCCTTCCGCAGGCTCGTCGACCATGCCGACGGCTGGCTGCCTGCGGGGTTCGGCGTGGAGGGGGTGAGCGCACAGTGGCGGCAGTTGCGGGAACTGGCCGAGGAGCGGGGCCGTACGAAGCCGATCCGGACCGTGCTACGGGTGAACACCAGCCGCCAGGCGAAGCCGTACGACGGGGCGGACCGCCAACCCTTCCAGGGCGATGTCGACCAGATCGTGGAGGACCTCGTGGAGTACGCCGGCATCGGCCTGGACGAGATCCTCGTCGACCTCCAGGGCACCGCGCGGGACGCGCAGGAGCTCAAGGACGTCGCCGCAGAGGTGTTTGAAAAGGCGCGGGCGGCCGGAGTCTGAGGCCGGCCGCCCACGCCTTGGTCCTTGCTCGCTCTTCTCGTCAGTCTTCCGGCAGCTCCACGGGGGCGATCTCGTCGTACAGGTCACCCGGGCCGGGGTTGGCCGGGTCGCTCTCGCCGCCGAAGTGGTGCATGACGCCCCAGACCGCGTTCAGCGCGGTCTGGATCGCACCCTCGGCCCAGCCGGCCGTCCAGGAGATGTCGTCGCCGGCGAGGAAGATGCCGCGCTTGTCCTCGGGCAGCCGGTCCTGCATGAAGTGGGTGAACAGGCGCCGCTGGTAGCGGTAGTGGCCGGGCAGGTTGGCCTTGAACGCGCCCATGAAGTAGGGCTCGTTCTCCCAGGAGACCGTCACCGGGTTGCCGATGATGTGCTTCCTGATGTCGACCTTCGGGTAGATCTCGCCGAGCGACTTCAGCATGACCTCCATCCGCTCGTTCGCGGACAGCGGCAGCCACTTCAGGCTGTCGTCGCACCAGGTGTAGGACAGGCAGATCACGGCCGGCTTGTCCGGGCCGTCGTCCAGCAGGTAGGTGCCCCGGGTCATACGGTCGGTGAGCGTCATCGACATGACGTCCCGGCCGGTCTCCTCGTCCTTGTCCAGCCAGAACGGCCGGTCGACCGGGACGAAGAGCTTGCTGGACTCCATGTAGTGGGTGCGCTCGATCGCCGTCCAGTGGTCGATCGGGAACAGCGAGTCGTCGCAGGCGATCTTGGACAGCAGCATCCAGGACTGGGCGGTGAAGATCGCCGCCTTGTAGGTGCGGATGTCGCCGTTCGCGTCCGTCACGGTGATCTGGTTGCCGGCGGTGCGGTGCAGCCGGGTCACGGCCGGGCGGGGCTCGCCGTCCACGTGCAGGGACTTCAGCGAGGTGCCGTACGGCCAGTGGACGATCTTCTCCGGCTCGCGCTCCCACAGGCGCAGCGGCAGCTGCTGGGAGCCGCCGACGATGCCACGGTGGTGGTCGTCGGCCTCGGTGTAGACGACGCGGAGGATCTCCAGGATGGAGTTCGGGAAGTCGGTGTCCCAGCCGCCGGTGCCGAAGCCGACCTGCCCGAAGATCTCGCGGTGCCGGAAGGACTTGAAGGCCTCGGAGTCACAGAGGAAGCCGTAGAAGGTCTGGTTGTCGAGCTTCTCGACCAGCTGCGCCCAGATCTCGCGGATACGCGGGACGTCCCGCTCGCGCATGGCGCGGTTCATGTCGGAGAAGTCGGCGCCCTCTTCGAGGCACTTGTTCCAGGCGTCGGCGACGTCCCGGTACACCTGCGGCAGGTCGTCGACGGTCTCGGCGTAGTGCGACTCGCCCTTGAGGTCCACGACGGTCGAGGGCGTGGCCTCGGCCAGCGGGTTCGGGAAGGGCCTGGTCTCCAGGCCCACCATGTCGATGTAGTGCTGGAGCGCGGTGGAGGACGGCGGGAAGCGCATCGCGCCCAGTTCGCAGTTGAGCGCGTCGTCGCACCCCTCGAAGCCGACCGTGCGCAGCCGGCCGCCGAGCTGGTCGGCCTCGTAGACGACGGGCTTGAGGCCCATCTTCATCAGCTCGTACGCGGCCACGATCCCGGACAGGCCGCCGCCGATGACCGCGACCTCGGTGCCGTGCTCGGTCGCGGGTATCTGCCCGAGGCCCGCCGGGTGGGCGAGGAAGTCGTCGTAGGCGTAGGGGAAGTCCGGGCCGAACATGGTGATCGGCGGCTGCTGCTCGTCGGTGTGCTCGACGGCGTTGGGCACCGTGGACGTCATGGGGTACGGACTCCTTGCGCGGGGGTGACTCGGGGGGAGGCTGGGGGGTTCAGACGAGGGACCCGTACAGACCGGGGCGGCGGTCCTTCAGGTACGGGTTCGCCTCACGGGAGGCGGCCAGGAAGGCCGGGTCGACATCGGCGAGCACCAGTTCCTCACCGCGGCCGGCGCGGGTACGGGCGATGCCGTCGGGCCCGGCCAGGGCGGAGAGCCCGAAGAACTCGAACTCGCCCTCGGGTCCGACCCGGTTGACGTACGCGACGTACATCTGGTTCTCCCACGCACGCACCGGCACCATGGCTTCGGCGACGAACTGGAACGGGTGCATGTTCGCCGTCGGCACGACGAGCAGGTCGGTGCCGGCCAGGGCATGGGCGCGCGCGTTCTCCGGGAACTCGACGTCGTAGCAGATCATGATGCCGACGGTCAGGCCGCCCAGCCGGGCCTGGACGAGCGACTGCTCGCCCGGGGTGAAGTGCTCGCGCTCGGCGCAGCCGAAGAGGTGGGTCTTGCGGTAGTTCGCGAGGCGGGTGCCGTCGGCGGAGAGCAACTGGGCGGAGTTGTAGACGGTCTCGCCGTCGCGCTCCGGGTAGCCGTAGGCGATCGCGATGCCGTGCCGGGTGGCCATCTCCGCGATCGCGTCGGCGGAGTCGCCGTCGGCGGGCTCGGCGAGGCGGCCGATGTCGTCGCCGATGGCGTATCCGGTCAGGAACATCTCCGGTGCGGTGAGCAGCGCGGCGCCCGCGGCGGCGGCACGGCCCGCGGCCTCGTCGAGGACCTTGAGGTTCTCGACGATCGAGCCGGGGCGGCCGGAGCTCTGGAGCAGGGCGGTGCGCATGCGGGGTCCTCACCGGAAAGAGGTTCGTGTGGGTGGCCGGGAAGTTTTGGGGGCCATGAAAAAGGTACGGTCGGCGCGCTCGGCCGGACAAGGAGGAGCCGTTGCGCGTCTGTGCGCGGTTCGTTGCGTGGAAGGGGGGCGTGGCGGCGATTCGTTGCGCGCCCTGGGGGCCGCAGGCCGTCCTCCCCGAGGCGCAGGTCACGGCCGGGCTTCCCCGCCGGATGGCGGAGGTGGGGTCCCGCCCGTGGGGCGATGTGCGACCGGCCCGTTGCCGGGAGAGTGGTGATCGCTCAGTACACGCGCTTGACCTGCGGAAAGGACCGTCATGAAGCGTCGCACGAAGATCGCCGCCGTCACCCTCACCGTCGCCCTGCTGATCACCGCCGGAACGGCCGGGGCGGCGCTGGCCTCGGGCGGCGGGGCACCCCACCCCCAGCGGGAGGCCGCCTCCCTGACCGGTACGGCCAAGCTGTACCGGTCGGCCGGGGACGACATCACCTTCGGCTTCGACGCGCATCTGGCGCAGAAGGACAACATGAACCCGCGCAAGGCCACCGGCACCTTCGAGTTCAGCCACTACCTGCACGGCCAGGGCGCCTGGGCCAGGGCCAAGGTCGACTGCCTGGTCACCGGCGGCCCGGTCGCCGTCGTCTCCGGTGTGATCACCGCGTCCGACCTGCCGGGGGCGAAGGGCAAGCGGGTCGGCGTCACGGTCCACGACCTCGGCCGGCACGACCGGCTGGGCTACAGCTGGGCGGGGGTCGGCAGCCCGAGGGACACCAAGGACCTGCCGCCGTGTGTGTCGTCCGCCCCGTTCGAGAAGGTGAAGGAGGGCACGGGTGACTTCAAGGTCGTGCCCTGGCAGCCGAAGCTCTAGGTTCGGCTGCCGTGGTACCGACGGCAGGGCCTAGATCTCCCGCAGGCGCTGCACGATCTCCCTCAGCAGGCCCGGGTCGGCGGCCGGCCCGCCGGCCGGGAGGCGGCGCGGCTCGTCGATGCGGATCAGGCCCGCCTCGGCCAGATCGCCGAGCAGGACCCGCAGGACGGTCAGGGGCAGATCGGCGTCCGCGGCCAGCTCCACGACGGGACGCGGACCGCGCCGGACGAGGTCGAGCAGCGCGGCCCGGGCGTGGTCGACCTCCGGTCCCGGCGCGTCGGTGTCCAGCGCGGTCACCCGGGACATCAGGTCGATGGCGTGCGCGCCGGAGGGCCGGGTGCGGCCGCGGGTCACCGTGTAGGGGCGCACCATGGACCCGGTCTCGTCCTCGTACCAGTGCTCGTCGCTCACGTGCGGGATCAGCTGGGGTTGCGAGTGGCGGCGTCCAGGTGGCGGCCGAGGCGGCGGACGAGCAGGGCCATCTCGTGGGCGAGCTGGCCGACATCGGTGCGGGCCTCGCTGAGCACGGCGAGCCGGCTGCCGTGTCCGGCCGGGGTGATGAAGAGGTAGGCGTCGTCGAGCATCACCATGGTCTGCCGCACCCGGCCCGCCGCGAACCGCTCCCCCGCTGACCGGGCGAGGCCGTGGAAGCCGGAGCAGACGGCGGCCAGATGTTCGATGTCCCGCCGGCGCATCCCCTCCGAGCTGCTGAGGGGGAGCCCGTCGGCGGTCAGCAGGACGGCCTGGCGGACGTGGTCGGTGCGCGCCACGAGGTCATCCAGCAGCCAGCCGAGTGCTCCGCTGGGGTCGGCGGGCTGCTCGGGCCTCTGTTCGTCACCGGGCATCGTCGGTATCCGTCCCTTCGTGGGCGTGGTCGGGTGCGGGTGCATGTTCGGGTGCGGGGGCGTCGGGGCCGGTCGCGCCCATGTTGCGGGGCGGCATCTTCGCATGCGGCCCCGCGTCCCTGGGGAGGTGCGGTTCCGTCGGCTGCAAGGCACCGGAGCTCCCCGGAACCGCATCGGTCGTCGGCATGCCCCTGCGGCCGCGGTCCAGGCCCCGCTGAAACGCACCGAAGATCGCCCGCATCTCCTCGGCATCGACCTCCGGTGCCCTCACCGTGCTCTCCTCGGCCGGCGGCTCCTCCCGCAACTCCGGAGCGAGAGACGCCTGCCGGATCCGGGTGGGCAGAGCGGGCTCGGCCACCGCGCCCGGCGCGGGCACGGGCGTGAGCCTGCTGCGTGTCGGCGGCTCCCCCGCGGGTGGGCTCTGCCGCTCGGCCCGCGCGGCGGATCGCTTCCCGGTCGGCAGCTCGTGTACCGCTGCCCCCTGTTCTCGCGGCCCGACCGCCACCGGCTCCACCTCCGCCAGCACCCCGTCGGGGAGCAGGACCACCGCTGTCGTCCCGCCGTACGGTGAGTCGCGCAGGGTGACCTCGATGCCGTGCCGGGCGGCGAGGCGGCCGACGACGTAGAGGCCGAGCCGGTCGTGGCGGGTGGGGTCGAAGGCGTCGGGGTCGGTGAGGGTGCGGTGGGCCTGCGCGCGGACGTCGGCGTCGAGGCCGAGCCCCCGGTCGTCGATCTCCACCACGAACCCGTTGCCGGCCCGGCCGGTGCGCAGGGTGACCTGGGTGTGCGGCGGCGAGAACACCGTGGCGTTCTCCAGCAGTTCGGCGATCAGGTGCACCACGTCGGCGACCGCGTCCGCCGCGACGCCCGTCTCCGGCATCGGCGGCACCACCACGCGCGCGTAGTCCTCGATCTCGCTGACGGCCGAGGCGACGACGTCCGCGACCGGTACGGGCCGGCGCCAGCGCCGGCCGGGCGTGGCGCCGGAGAGGATGATCAGGCTCTCCGCGTGCCGGCGCATGCGTGTGGTCAGGTGGTCGATACGGAACAGCTCGCGGAGCACGTCGGGGTCGTCCGTGCGCCGTTCCAGGGTGTCGACGAGCTTCAGCTGCCGGTGGACGAGGGCCTGGTTGCGGCGGGCGATGTTGAGCAGCACCGCGAACAGGCCGCGGCGCAGGGTCGCCTGCTTGACGGCGGCCTCGACGGCGGCGAGCCGCGCGGTGTTGAAGGACCGGCCGACCTGCCCGATCTCGTCGTCACGCACGTCGTCGGCGGCCAGCGGCGGCGCCTCCGCCACCGCATCCACCTCCTCGCCCGCACTCAACCGGCGCATGACGTCGGGAAGTTGTTCCCTCGTCAGGACGTCGGCCGCGTCCCGCAGGGTCTCCAGACGCCGCGAGACGCGCCGGGCACCGCGCACCGCGAACCACAGGGAAAGCCCGGCGGCGCCGAGTCCGACCACGCCGACGACGGCCGCCTTGGTCAGCTCCCGGTAGGCGAAGGCCCGGCCGCGGGCGGCGGAGTTCTCGGCGGACTGCGTGCACAGCCGCATGTACCGCTGCACGGCCCGGTCGGTGGTGGACCGCCAGGTGTCCGCGGCGACCGCCTTCCCGGCACCGGCGGCACCGGCCCGCAGCAGCGCGTCCTCGCCGCGCGCCAGCGAGTCGTACAGGTTCCGGCGCTGGAACTGCTCGAACAGGGCGCGTGAGTCGGCGGGCAGGTCCGGTACGTACGTCCGCTGGAAGACGCGCCGGTCCTCGATGGTCGCGGTCAGGCTGTCGTACTGCCGGCCGGTCAGCGTGCCGGCCGCCCGCGCCCCGGCGACCAGCGCGT
Source organism: Streptomyces sp. NPDC007205 (assembly GCF_040634095.1). NCBI lineage: Bacteria > Bacillati > Actinomycetota > Actinomycetes > Kitasatosporales > Streptomycetaceae > Streptomyces > Streptomyces sp. NPDC007205. The sequence goes on along the minus strand of NZ_JBEYEW010000021.1, from coordinate 38,449 downwards.
CCTCCCGCGAGACGTACTCCCGGACCCGCACCAGCTCGATGACGACCTGCGCCTCACGGGCGAGCTGTCCGGCCTGCAGGGCGGTGAGCGTGGACTGCACGTCGAACCCGGGCTCGACGAGCGCGCTGTACCGGTCCACGGCACGGTCCCAGGTGATGTGCCGGGACAGCACCTGCGCGCGCAGGTCGTCCAGCGTGCCGGTGGCGGTGACCATGGTGTCCAGCGCCTGTCGCTGCCGTGCCGTGAGCCGGCTGCGGTCGCCGCCCCGGACCGCCTGCCGCATGGCGTCGACGGCCCGGTCGGTGCGGCGCTGCTGCCCGAGCAGGTCGCCGGCGGCGGCCGTGTCGAGACGGCCCCCCAGGTAGGCGGCGGACATCCGGCGCTCGATCTGGATCTGCCCGATCGCGGTGTCCACGGGGGTGCCGAAGTCCTCGTACACCCCCTGGAGCCGGATCAGCGCGCGCGTCTCGCCGGTGACGGACCACATGGCGAAGCTCCACAGCCCCATCAGCGCGACGGCCGGGGCGAGCGCGAGCGCCACGATCCGCGCACGGACGGTGGTGGGACGGCCGAGGGGCCAGCGCATGGGGTACCTGCCGCTGTTACCAGTCAGTAGAAAGTTCGGCACAACCTACGGGACGATCACCCTGGTCCGCAATGGTGACCTGCGGTAACCCCGGGCCGGATCCGGGTCACGGCGAAGGTGGTCACCACCGCCGCGTGGTCGGACGGCCAGTCGTTGTCCGCGACGTCCGGCCAGGGCCGCGGACTGCCGGTGACGAGGGTCCGCGCGTCCCGCACGGTCAGGCCCCGGTGCAGGACGTAGTCGATCCGGTCCTGCGGCTCGGGCCGCCCGCTGCCGTCCTCGTGCACCGGGTGGATCGGCGACCAGGTGTGGCCGGGCTCGGCGACCGGGTCCGGGTGGACCTCGCGGTAGGAGTCGGCGAAGCCCGCGTCCTCGGCGGCCTTCGTCACCGGCCAGGCGACGTCCGGCCAGTCCAGGTGCGAGGGGCAGTTGAAGTCACCGACGAGGGCGACCGGGACGCCCTGCCCGGAGGACTCGGCGATGCGGCCCAGCGCGTCCCGTATCTGCGCGAGCCGCAGCTCCTCGTGGGCGATCAGTTCCGCCGCCGGCAGCCCGTCGAAGACGGACTCGTAGGGGCCGTACGGGGTGTAGTGGAGATGCGCGGTCCACACGTCGACCTCGCGGCCGGGGGCGAGGGCGATCCGGACGCCCGCGGCGCCGTAGAAGCCGACGTCCGGGTCGCCGAAGCGGGCGGTGACCGGGTGTCGGCTGATGACGCCGAGGTTCTCGCCGGCCCGGTGGTGGTACCAGCCGAGCGCCTCGGCCAGCTCCTGGGCGGCGGTTCCGCCCGTCTCCTGCAGTCCGACGACGTCGGCCCCGCTGTCCAGGATGACCTTGAGCTGCTTGGCGCGGTGGTCGTCGACCCTGCTGCCGCCCAGCCACAGATTCCAGCTCATGACCCGCAGTTCGGGCGCGGCCATGGCCCGCAGCTCCTCGACCGTGACCCCGGCGAGGCTCTCCCGCACGGTCCGGCCGGGCGCGGCACCGATCGGCGCGAGGGACGGCACGGCGAGCACCGCGCACCCGGCGGCCTCCGCCGACGCCACGCCGGTCCCGGTGTCCTCGACGGCCACACAGCCGGCGGGGTCGACGCCGAGAGCACGGCAGGCGGCGAGGTAGGGGTCGGGGGCGGGTTTGGTGCGGGCGGTGTCGTCGGCGGTGACGGAGACCGCGAACCGCTCGGCGCCGAGGGCGTCGAGGACGACGTCGGCGACCGCGCGCGGGGACGCGGTGACCAGGGCGGCGGGAACGCCGGCGGTGGCCAGCGCGTCCAGCAGGTCGAGGGCGCCGGGCCGGGGCACGATCCCGGTGCGGACGCGGGCGGCGAACTCGCGGTGCAGGTCGGCGGCGAGGCCGGCGGCCTGCCCGCCGGTGGCCGCGGCGAGCCAGGCGGCGGTGTGCTCGACCGGGCGGCCGAGCACGTCCGGCTGGTCGGCCTCGCTCAGCGGGCGTCCGGCGACCTGCTCGACCGCCTCCCACCAGAGCCGCTCGGTGTCGACGAGCGTGCCGTCCATGTCGAACAGAACCGCCTGGAGGGCGGTGTGGGGGGTCATGCGGAGTGGTTCCTCACTTCTGGGTACGTTCGGCCACGAGCACCGGCCGCTCCGGCAGTGACACGCCGACGGGGGTTCCGGCGCCGAGCCCGGTGGCCTCGTGCGCGGGCAGGTCGGCCTTGGCCTCGGTGCCGTCGGCGAGCCGTACGGTGACCCGGACGACCGCGCCGAGGAAGGCGGTGGCGACGACCCGGGCGCCGCCCTGCTCGTCCGGGCGCACCTGTACGGCCTCGGGCCGCACCAGCACGTCCACCGCACCGTCCGGCACCTCGCCGTCGGCCGGCAGCCGCTGCCCGAGCACCTCGACCGTGCCGTCCTTGAGCTCGCCCGGGATCCGGCTCATGGTGCCGACGAACTCGGCGACGAAGGCGGTGGCGGGGCGGCCGTACAGCTCGGCGGGCTCGGCGCACTGTTCGAGCCGCCCGGCGCGCATCACGGCGACCCGGTCGGCGACCGAGAGGGCCTCCTCCTGGTCGTGGGTGACGAAGAGCGTGGTGATGCCGAGTTCCTGCTGGAGCCGGCGGATCTCCTCGCGCAGGGTGAGCCGCACCTTGGCGTCCAGGGCGGACAGCGGTTCGTCGAGCAGGAGCACGCGCGGGCGCAGGGCCAGCGCGCGGGCCAGCGCGATGCGCTGCTGCTGGCCGCCGGAGAGCTGGTGCGGGTAGCGCTCGCCCTTGTCGGCGAGGCCGACCAGCTCCAGCAACTCGGCGGCGCGGGCACGCCGTTCGGCCGTACGGACGCCGCGCATGCGCAGCCCGAACGCGACGTTGTCGACGGCGTTCAGATGCGGGAAGAGGCTGTACGACTGGAAGACCATGCCGGCGTCGCGGCGGTGGGCCGGGACGTGGGTGACGTCCTGGCCGTCCACCAGTACGGCGCCGGAGTCGGGCTGTTCGAACCCGGCGAGCATGCGCAGCGCCGTGGTCTTGCCGCAGCCGGACGGGCCGAGGAGGGCGAGGAACTCCCCCGGGCGGACGGTCAGGTCGAGCCCGTCGAGGGCGACGGTGGCCCCGAACTCGCGCCGCAGTCCCCGGAATTCGACGGTTGCGGCCTGTGTGCGGGTCTCGGTGAGGGTGGCGGTCATGTGTGTCATCCCCGGGAGGAAGCGGTTCGGTCGCGGCCGCCGGCACCGGCGAGCGCGAGGAGCAGGGCCCATGTGACGAGCAGGCTCAGCACGGACACGGCGACGGACATCTGGGCCTGCGAGCCGCCGACGTCGTAGATCCACACGGCGAAGGGCCGGTAGCCGAGCAGGCTGGCGACGGTGAACTCGCCGAGCACCAGGGCGAGGGTGAGGAAGGCCGCGTTCAGCAGCGCTCCGCGCAGATTGGGCAGGACGGCCCGGACGAGGGCCTGGGGCCAGGAGGCGCCGCAGCTGCGGGCGGCCTCGACGAGGGTCCGTACGTCGACGGCGCGCAGGCCGGCGTCCAGGGCGCGGTAGACGAACGGCAGGGCCATCACGACGTACGCGAGGACCAGCACGACCGGGAAGCTGTCGTTCTGGATCACCACGAAGGTCTCGAACAGCGGGGTCCGGGACAAATACTCGGGGCCCCACTTCAGCACGGTGGCGATCCCGGCGACGAACGCGATGGGCGGCACGACCAGCGGCAGTGAGCACACCACCTCCACCACCGGACGCAGCCGGGGGGCGCCGAGCCGCAGGGCGACCACGGCGGGGACCATCAGCAGCAGGACGACCGCGATGGTGGCCACGGCCAGCTCCAGCGAGAGCAGCAGACTGGAGACAAAGCCGTCGGTGGAGAGGATCTTGGTGTAGGCGTCGAAGGTGACGCCCTGACCGGGCACGTCCACCGTGAAGATCACGGAGGCGGCGAGCGGCACCAGGAAGTACAGGGCGGCCAGGCCGAGGACGACCCACCGCCACGGGGTCAGGCGTCGAGCCATCGGGCGCTCCGGCGTTGCAGGGGCAGGTACACGGCCATCACCAGGCCCGCGACCAGGACCATGTCGAGGCTGAGGGCGAGGGCGACGTTCTCCTGGCCGACCAGGACGTTGCCGGACAGGGCGTCGGCGATCTGCAGGGTGACCAGCGGGACCGCGCTGCCGACCATGGCGGCGGCGGTGGCGTAGGCGGCGAAGGCGCTGCCGAAGAGCAGGACGAGACCGCCGAGCAGCGAGGGCGCGAGCACGGGCAGGGCCACGTGCCGCCAGTACTGCACGCCGGTGGCGCCGTTGTTCAGGGCGGCCTCCCGCCACTGGGCACGCAGGCCGTCCAGTGCGGGGGTGATGGTGAGGACCATGAGCGGGATGAGGAAGTACAGATAGACGAGGACCAGGCCCCAGAAGCTGTAGAGGTCCCAGCCGCTGTCCTTCAGGCCCAGGTGCACGGTGAGCACGCCCGCGTTGCCGAGGGTGGCGACGAAGGCGAAGGCCAGCGGGACGCCGCCGAAGTTGGCGAGCACGCCGGAGGCGGTCAGCACGGCCTCGCGCAGCCAGCGCGAGCGGGAGCTGACCACGGCCTGGGCGAGCGGCAGCCCGAGCAGGGCGCCGAGCGCGGCGGAGACCGCGGACAGTTTGACGCTGCCCAGCAGGGCGGTGAGGTACGGGCCCTGCAGCGAGGCCGTCAGGTTGGCGCCGGTGTAGGAGGTGGCGCCCGTGGTGGCGTCCTTGACCGTGAAGGCGCCGTTCAGGACGGCGACGGCCGGCAGGCCGAAGGCGACGGCCGTGAACACCAGCAGTGGCAGCACGGCGAGCCAGCCGGGGGCGCGGCGCCGCCGCTTCGCCGAAGCGGCGGGCGCCACGTCCGCGCGGGGGAGGGCGGCGGTCATCCGGAGACGGCCTTCCCCCAGCCCTGGGCGATGACCGTCTTCGCCTTGCTCTGCTGGGTCTCGGTCGGGAAGGACGGCGTGCCGGTGACCTTCGGGAGCTTGGCGGCGGCGGTCTTGTCGAGCGTCCCGGCCTTCTCCATGGCGGCCATCAGGGCCGGGCGGGCGTAGCCCTTGAGCCACAGGTTCTGGCCCTCGGTGCTGTACAGGTACTCCTGCCACAGGCGGGCGGCGGCCGGGTGCGGGGCGTCCTTGTTGATGGCCTGGGAGTAGTACTGGGCGTACTGGCCGTCGCTCGGGATGACGACCTTCCAGTCGAGGCCCTTGGACTTGAACTCGTCGGCGTACCCGGCGTTCAGGTAGTCCCAGTCGATGGAGATGGGCGTCTCGCCCTTCTCCACGGTGGCCGGGGTGGACTCGACCGGCGTGTAGTTGCCGTTCTTCTTCAGCTTGGCGAAGAAGTCCAGGCCGGGCTGGATGCGGTCGAAGGAGCCGCCGTTCGCGAGGGCCGCCGCGTAGACGCCGCCGAAGGCCGAACCGGACTTGGTGGGGTTGCCGTTGAGGGCGACCTGGCCCTTGTACTGGGGCTTGAGCAGGTCCTTGAAGCCGGTCGGGCACTGCTTGACGCGCTTGGCGTCGCAGCCGATGGAGACATAGCCGCCGTAGTCGTTGTACCAGCGGGCCTGCGGGTCCTTCTGGGCCTCGGGGATGCCGGCGAAGGAGGCGACCTTGTAGGGCGCGAGCAGGCCCTGCTGTGCGGCGCTCAGCGCGAACGAGCTGCCCAGGTCGAGGACGTCGGGCGCGCGGTCCTGGCCCTTCCTGGAGGTGACGGCGTTGATCTCGTCCTGGCTGGTGCCGTCCGGGCTCTCGTCATCGATCTTGATGCCGTACTTCTTCTGGAAGCCGTCGATGAGGGCGCCGTAGTTCGCCCAGTCGCGGGGCACCGCGATGATGTGCAGCGTTCCCTCCTTCTTGGCCGCCTCGACCAGGGCGTCCATGCCGCCGAAGTCGGCGGCGGAGGTGGCGGTGGCGGCGCTCCTGCCGCCCTTGGTGGTGGTCGACGCGTTGTCGGGGGCGGCGCCGCAGGCGCTCAGCGCGAGGGCGACGACGGCGGTGCAGCCGCCGAGCACGACGTTTCTCGGCAGGGACACGGTCACGGTCTCTCCAGGGGACGCAGGAGGAGGGGGAGGGAGAACTTGTCTGAACAAGTTGCGTCACAGTACGCCCGCTCACGATGTCCTGTCCGTAAACGGGAACGAAACTCTGGGCCCTGCCTGGCTGCACAATCCAGACCGCTGCAGATCACGCTCAGGTCTCGATTAGGCTGGTCACGCTGTGCACAGCGACCTGAGCAGAGGGGAAGCATGACGGCGCGACACGAGGAGATCGCCGACGAGCTGCGGCGGGCGATCGACCGCGAGCAGTACACGGTCGGCAGCCGCCTGCCCTCGGAGTCGGAACTCGCGACGCACTACGGCGTCTCACGCGGCACGGTCCGCCAGGCCGTCGCGACCCTGACCGCCGAGGGCCTGATCGGCTCCCGTCAGGGCGCCCGGCGCGTGGTGCTCGCCAGCCGCCGCAGCCAGAGCTTCGAGGAGCTGCGCAGCTTCGCCCAGTGGGCCCGCGCGATGGGCCGCGAGGCCACGGGCCATGTGGTGGCCCAGGAGTACCGCCCGGCCACCTCCGAGGACGCGGTACGTCTCCAACTGGCCGCGGGGACACCGCTGTTGCACGTACTCCGGGTACGCGGCCTGGACGGCGAGCCGGTGCTGGTGGAGCGCACGGTGTACGCCGACTGGATCTCCCCGGCGGTCGAGCCGATCGAGCCGGACTGCCCGTCGGTGACACAACGGCTCTACGAAGACACGGGCCTGGTCTTCGCGTACGGCGAGCACGTCATCGACGCGGTTGCCTGCGGCGCGCAGGACGCCGAATTGCTCGGGGTCCGCCGCACGAGCCCGCTTCTCCGGGTCCGCCGGGTGACGACGACCCGTGAGGGCCGCCCGGTGGAATGGTCGGACGACCGGTACCGTTCGGACGCGGTGAGCTTCAGCGTCCGGAACTCGATGGACAACAACGCGCTGGCGCGGAAGACCGCGGAATAGGACTCGGGGCGCGTTCGCAACGCGCCCCGAGCCGGAAGCCGCCCCTAGCCCGGCGCCCCGGAAGAAAAGCGCCGCAACAACGGCGACAGCACCAGCACCGACCTGGTCCGCTCGACGAACGGCTCCCCGGCGATACGCTCCAGCACCCGCTCGAAGTGACGCATGTCGGAGGCGAAGACCTGGGCGATCGCGTCCGCGTCGCCGGTGACGGTCGACGCGGCCACCACCTCCTGATAGCGCTCCAGGCCCCGCTGGATGGTGTCCGGCGAGGTGTTGCGCCGGCAGTAGATCTCGATGTAGCCCTCGGTCTCCCAGCCGAGCGCCGCCGGGTCCACCCGGACGGTGAATCCGGTGATCGCTCCGGTGGCGCGCAGCCGGTCCACGCGCCGCTTCACGGCGGGCGCGGAGAGGCCGACCATCTGCCCGATGTCCGCGTAGGAGCGGCGGGCGTCCTCGGCGAGGGCGTGCACGATGCGTTCGTCGAGATCGTTCAGCACAGGGGGTGGTTCACTTCTTCGGTCCGGTCACTTCTCTGCCGTCACCGCGAGGTCCTCACCGGTCGCGAGACGGGAACGGCGGTAGCCGTATACGAAGTAGAACACGAGCCCGACGGCCATCCAGACACCGAACACGATCCAGGTGACGGTCGACAGGCTGCCCATCATCCAGACGCAGAAGGCGAGGCCCAGCGCGGGCAGCACCGGCGACAACGGGACGCGGAAGGTGCGTTTCATGTTCGGGCGGGTCCGGCGCAGCACCACCACGGCGATGTTGACCAGAGCGAAGGCGAACAGCGTGCCGATGCTGGTGGCGTCCGCCAGCTGGCCCAGCGGGATCGCGGCGGCGAGGACACCGCAGAACACCGAGACGATGACCGTGTTGGCGCGCGGGGCGCCGGTCTTCGGGTGCACCTTGGCGAAGATCTTGGGCACCAGACCGTCGCGGGACATGGCGAACAGGATGCGGGTCTGGCCGTAGAGCACGGTCAGGACGACGCTCGCGATGGCGATGACGGCGCAGAAGGCGAGCAGGGTGCCCCAGAAGCTCTGCCCGGTGACGTCCTTCATGATCTGGGCGAGCGCGGCCTCGGAGTCGTTGAACTTCCGCCACGGCTTGGCGCCGACGGCGACGGCCGCGACCAGCACGTACAGGGCGGTCACGATGACCAGCGACAGCATGATCGCGCGGGGCAGGTCGCGCTGGGCGTTCTTGGCCTCCTCACCGGCGGTGGAGGCGGCGTCGAAGCCGATGTACGAGAAGAACAGCGTGGCGGCGGCCCCGCTGACGCCCGCCATGCCGAGCGGCATGAAGTTCGCGTAGTTGCCGGACCTGAAGCCCATGAAGCCGATCGCGCAGAACAGGACCAGCGCGGCGATCTTCACACACACCATGACGGTGTTGGCCCGCGCGGACTCCTTGGCGCCGCCGAGCAGGAAGGCCATCGCGAGGAGCACGACGATCAGAGCCGGCAGGTTGAAGATGCCGCCGTCGCCGGGCGGCGCCGACAGGGCCGTCGGGATGGTCACGCCTATGGTGCCGTCCAGCAGCTCGTTGAGGTACTCACCCCAGCCGACGGCCACGGCGGCGACCGAGACGCCGTACTCCAGCAGCAGACACCAGCCGCAGACCCAGGCGATCAGTTCGCCCATGGTTGCGTATGCGTACGAGTACGAGGAGCCGGAGACCGGGATCGTGCCCGCCAGCTCGGCATACGACAGGGCCGAGAACAGCGCGGTGAGACCGGCGATCACGAAGGACAGGGTGACAGCCGGGCCGGCCTTCGGGACGGCCTCGCCGAGGACGACGAAGATGCCGGTGCCGAGGGTGGCACCGATGCTGATCATGGTCAGCTGCCAGAGGCCGAGGGAGCGCCGAAGCGATCCTCCCTCACCGTGGCCGCCCTCCGCGACCAGGCGTTCCACGGGCTTGCGCCGCATGAGGCGCGCGGCGACGCCCAGGGACGCGGGGGCGGTCGCTCTGCGGTCGTGCGGGGGTGCGCCTTGGTCGAGCACGCGCTGGCTCCTTAATCCTGCGGTCATTGCGGGCGGGGACCGGTGGCAGCCCTGCGAGGGCGGAAGCCCACCGAGCGGGGTCCCCGCCACACCACGTACAGACGAGCACCCTATGAGGCGGGCCTTCACGGGCGTAATGCAGCAACCTTGCGCGTCCCCGGATGATCATTGCGTTCATCGGACCGGAATGACAAATCGTTGCGCGCAGGCTGCCGACCGTTGCACAGCAATCTCACGGCCGCCTTCGCCCGACCGCCCGGCTCACGCATACGCCGACGGCCCCCGTCCTTCCCGGTGGGGGGAAGGACGGGGGCCGTGCGGGACGCGGAAGGGTCAGCTCCAGCTGGCGTGCAGCGGCTTGCCCTCGGCGTAGCCGGCCGCGCTCTGGATGCCGACTATGGCCTTCTCGGCGAACTCCTCCAGGGAGGCGGCACCGGCGTAGGTGCAGGAGGAGCGGACGCCCGCGATGATCGAGTCGATCAGGTCCTCGACGCCCGGGCGGGCCGGGTCGAGGAACATGCGGGAGGTGGAGATGCCCTCCTCGAACAGCGCCTTGCGGGCGCGGTCGTACGCGGACTCGTCGGAGGTGCGGTTGGCCACGGCGCGCGCGGAGGCCATGCCGAACGACTCCTTGTACGCACGGCCGTTGGCGTCGTGCTGGAGGTCGCCCGGCGACTCGTACGTGCCCGCGAACCACGAACCGACCATCACGTTGGACGCGCCGGCCGCGAGCGCCATGGCCACGTCGCGCGGGTGACGGACACCGCCGTCGGCCCACACGTGCTTGCCGTACTTCTTCGCCTCGGCGGCACACTCCAGGACGGCGGAGAACTGCGGCCGGCCCACGCCGGTCATCATGCGGGTGGTGCACATGGCGCCCGGACCCACACCGACCTTGATGATGTCCGCACCGGCGTCGATCAGGTCCTTGACGCCCTCGGCGGAGACGATGTTGCCCGCGGCGATCGGCACCTGCGGGTCGAGGGCGCGCACCAGCTTGATGGCGCCGATCATCGACTCCTGGTGGCCGTGCGCGGTGTCGATGACGAGCGTGTCCACGCCCGCGTCGAGCAGCTGCTTGGCCTTGCCCGCCACATCACCGTTGATGCCGACGGCGGCGGCGATGCGCAGCTTGCCCTTGGCGTCCACGGCCGGGGTGTACAGCGTGGCCCGCAGGGCGCCCTTGCGGGTCAGGATGCCGGCCAGCTTGCCGTCCTTGTCGACGGCCGGGGCGTAGCGGCGGTTGTGGTGGTCGAGGGTGTTGAAGGCCTCGCGAGGGTCGATGTCCGCGTCGAGCAGCAGCAGGTCCTTGGACATGACCACTTCGAGCTGGGTGAAGCGGTCGACGCCGGTCAGGTCCCGGTCGGTGACGACCCCGACGGGCCGCTGGTTCTCGTCCACGACCACGCCGGCGTTGTGCGCCCGCTTGGGCAGCAGGGCCAGGGCGTCGGCGACGGTCTGGTGCGGGGCCAGCACGATCGGCGTGTCGAGCACCAGGTGGCGGCTCTTCACCCAGGAGACGACGTCGGTGACAACCTCGATCGGGATGTCCTGCGGGATGACCACCAGGCCGCCGCGGCGGGCCATCGTCTCGGCCATGCGGCGGCCGGCGATGGCGGTCATGTTGGCGACGACGAGCGGGATGGTGGTGCCCGTGCCGTCCGGCGAGCTGAGGTCCACGCCCTGACGCGAGCCCACCGCGGAGCGGCTCGGCACCATGAACACGTCGTCGTACGTCAGGTCGTACGCGGGCTGGATGTCATTGAGGAAACGCACGTGCTGCACATCCCAGTCGATCAGAGGTGACCCCCGGACGGGTGCGCCAGGGGGAAAGAGCACGTACTTCATTCTCCCATGCCAGGACCGCGGTCACGCCCCCACGGAACCTCCAGGGTGGGCGCCGATCACCTAGGAGGATCCTCCAAGGGCCAGTACGACCGCGAGCGCGGGGGTCCGGTCCACCGCCTCGGCGAACACGTCCTGGGCCGTCCGCCACTCGCCCGGATTCGCCTCGGCGTACGGCTGCCAGCCTCGTACGACGATCAGGAGCCCCTGTTCGACCGCTGCCTCGGGCCATACGGTGTGGTCGGAGAGGGAGTCGACCAGCGCGTCCCAGTTGCGGCCGAACCAGTCGGGCAGCGTCAGGGCCCGGGCGGCGCGCTCCATGAGTCCGGCCTTGTCGGTGACTCCGCCGAGGTCCAGGGTGACGACGAGCCGCCCTGTCAGGTCTGTGGGGTCTTCGCTCATCTCAGCACCGCCCGGAACGAGTTGTAGTGATCATCGGTGTAGTAGATCTCCCCGCCCTGCCCGGTCACGATGCGCCGGGCCCCGCGATCGCGCGAGCCGGGCGTCCTGACCGTGTACTCGTGGTAGTAGCCGCGCTGGTGCTGCGGCAGACGGCCCTCGAAGTTCCCGAAGACGACACCGTCCTTGGCGTAGGGGAAGGGGCCGCCCTTGTCGATCAGGGCGAGCGTCCTGCGGGCCTCCGCGGGCAGCTCGGATGCCCTGACCGTGGCCGTCCCGTGCGCCCACGCCGGGACGGACACGCCGGTACCGGCACCCGGGCCGGACGGGGCCCCGGACGAGCATCCGGCGAGCAGGACGGCAAGGACGAACGCCAGCAGAGCCACGCACGCGCGGGGCAGTGCCGGGGAGCGTCTGGGCGTGTGGGAGACCAACCGCGGGAGCATGCCGACGATGCTGCCACGCCCGGCTCGCCACGGCTGTCACTGGGGCCGTGGTGGGCGCTGGGGGCGCTGGAGGCGCCCCCTCCGGGGGGAGGGCACCCCGGCCCGCACCCACGCCCGTCACCGCGACGGCTGACACCGCCACGGCCCGGCGACAACCGCTTCGGCCGACTCGCCCGGACAGTCACCGCCCGCCCCGAGCCGTCCTCGCGGCCGGCCGCGAGACTCGCCCACGACCGGCTGTGGTCCGGTCACGCCCCGTCGGGGTCCGCACGGCTGAGTGCGGGCTTCGGGGCCGGGCCGGCCATCAGCAGATAGTCCGCGGCGGAGGTGTCCGTGACCAGGCTGGTGACCAGCCCGGACCGCAGTACCGCGTCGATCGCGGCCGCTTTGCGCTGCCCACCGGCGATCGCCACGACCTCCGGGATACGGCGCAGCTGGTCGGCCTTGACCGTGATGCACCGCTCCCCCAGGTCCCGCCCGATCCGGCGCCCCTCGGCGTCGAAGAGGTGCGCGGCCATCTCGGCGGCGACCCCGAGCGAGGCGTAGTGTGCCCGCTCCTCGTCGCTGAGCATGTCGTGCACCGTCGAGATGCCCGGCTCCCAGGAGCCGATGGAGACGCAGGCGACCGTGACCTTGTCGAAGTACTCGTAGGCCCGGGCGATCCCGGTCTGGTTGCGCAGCGCCGCCGCGGTGGCCGCGTCCGGCAGCAGCATCGGTGCGTAGATGGGGTGGGCGTCGCCGCCGGACACCTGGGCGGCGCGCCGCACGGCCTCGACCGAGCCGCGCTCCGAGGTCCCGGCGTCGTACACGCCCGTCAGCTGCACGACCGTGCACGGCGGCAGCCGGTCGAGCGCCGCCGCCATGTGGATGGTGGACCGGCCCCAGGCCAGACCGAGCACGTCCCCCTCGTTGACGAGCTCGCCGAGCAGGTCGGCGGCGACCTCCCCGAGGTTCTCGGGGTCGGGGGTCTCCTCGGCCTCGGCCGGGGACTCGACCACGACGGCGTGCCTCAGGCCGTAGCGGGCGCGGAGCGCGTCGGAGCGCTCGGCGTCCAGCTCGGCCGGGACGCGGATCTCGATGCGTACGAGATCCCGTTCGAGGGCCGTCTCCAGGACCCGGGCCACCTTGAAGCGGCTGACGCCGAACTCCTCCGCGATCTGGATCTTGGACTTGCCCTCGAGGTAGAAGCGGCGGGCCATGGCCGCCGCCTGCACCAGCTCAGCGGGTCCCATCCGCATGGCTGACCGGCCCGCCGACATACCCGACACGGCGATCTCCTCACTGCTGTTCACACTCTGGATTCGCCGTTCATCCTTGCAGATTCGGCGCGGCTCATCCGCCCTGAAGGGCGGCGTTCACTTAACCGTTCATGTATCTGTGGCTCAGTGGTCGCATGCCCAGGACGCCTTGGCGGTGGCCGCCTCCGCCTGCGTGCGCAGGGCACGGACCGCCTCCGCCGGGTCCTGCGCCCCGTACACGGCCGAGCCTGCCACGAACACGTCCGCCCCCGCGTCCGCGCACTGCTCGATCGTCGAGGCCGAGACACCGCCGTCCACCTGGAGCCACAGCTGCAGGCCGTGCTTGCTGATCAGCTCACGGGTGCGGCGGATCTTCGGCAGCATGATGTCCAGGAAGGCCTGGCCGCCGAAGCCGGGCTCGACCGTCATGATCAGCAGCATGTCGAGTTCCGGCAGCAGGTCCTCGAACGGCTCGATCGGCGTCGCGGGCTTGAGCGCCATGGAGGCGCGGGCACCCTTGGCGCGGATCTCCCGGGCGAGCCGCACGGGCGCGGCGGCCGCCTCCACGTGGAAGGTCACGGAGGAGGCACCCGCCTCGACGTACTGGGGCGCCCAGCGGTCGGGGTCCTCGATCATCAGGTGGCAGTCCAGCGGGGTGTCCGTCGCCCGCGCCAGGGACTCCACGACCGGCACCCCGAGCGTGAGGTTGGGGACGAAGTGGTTGTCCATGACGTCGACATGGAGCCAGTCGGCGCCTTGGACCGCCTTGGCCTCCTCCGCGAGGCGGGCGAAGTCGGCGGACAGGATGCTGGGGTTGATCTGCGCGGCCATGCCCCTAGCCTGCCATGTCGCTGCGCCGGGCTGTAACGGCAGTCCATTTCGGTTGTGGTTTGTCCGCGGGGCGGTGGGGGTTGGCCGGTGGGGGTTGGCCGGTGGGGTTGCTCGCGCCCACGCGGCGGAGCCGCGTATTGATACGGCCCCGCGCCCCTTCCGCGGCGCTGTCCCCCAGCGGCGTTCAGGCGGTTCTGCGGATCAACGCCAGGTACATCGCGTCCGTGCCGTGCAGGTGGGGCCAGAGCTGTACGTCCGGGCCGTCGCCGAGCGCCGGGACGCCCGGCATCAACGGGCGGGCGTCGATCAGTTCCGCCTCCGGGTGCTTCTTGAGGACGTCGGAGACGACCGCGCGGGTCTCGCCGAGATGAGGCGAGCAGGTGGCGTAGCCGACGATCCCGCCGACGCGTACCGAGTCGAGCGCGGTGCGCAGCAGGGCGCGCTGGAGCGGTGCGAAGTTGTCCAGGTCCTCCGGGCGCCGCCGCCAGCGGGCCTCGGGGCGCCGGCGCAGCGCGCCGAGCCCGGTGCACGGGACGTCCATGAGCACGCGGTCGAAGGTGCCGGGCCGCCACGGCGGCCGGGTGCCGTCGGCGGTGATGACCTGGTACGGCCCCGGGTTGCCGGCCAGCGCCTTGGCCACCAGACCGGCCCGGTGCGGCTGCTTCTCGGAGGCGAGCAGCGTGGCGCCCCGCTCGGCGGCGAGCGCGGCCAGCAGCGCGGCCTTGCCGCCGGGTCCGGCGCACCCGTCCAGCCACATGCTGTCGGAGCCCTCCAGGGGCGCGTTGGCGAGCGCGAGGGCGACCAGCTGGCTGCCCTCGTCCTGCACTCCGGCCCGTCCCTCACGCACGGCCTGCACCGCGCCCGGTTCCCCGCCCTCGGCGAGCCGCACGGCGTACGGCGACCAGCGCCCCGGTACGGCGGACTCCTCGCGCAGCAGCTCCTCGGTGCCGGCCCGCCCCGGCCGCGCGACCAGGGTCACCTCGGGCCGCTCGTTGTCGGCCTCCAGCAGGTCCTCGATGGCCGCGCGGCCACCGCCGAGCGAGTCCCAGAGCGCGGAGACGACCCAGCGGGGATGCGAGTGCACGACGGCCAGGTGGTCCTCGGGATCCTCGTCGTAGGGCGGCGCGACCTTCTCCAGCCAGCCGTCGAGGTCGTCCTGAGCCACCTTCCTCAGCACGGCGTTGACGAACTTGGCGCGCCCGTCGCCGAGCACCACCCGCGCCAGCTCCACGGAGGCGGACACGGCGGCGTGCGTCGGGATACGGGTGCCGAGCAGCTGGTGCGCACCGAGGCTGAGCACGTCGAGCACCGGCGGGTCGACCTCGCGCAACGGCCGGTCGACACAGGCGGCGATCACCGCGTCGTACGTCCCCTGCCGGCGCAGCGTGCCGTACACCAGCTCGGTGGCGAGAGCGGCGTCCCGCGCGTCGAAATCGCCCTTGTCGCGGGCCTTCCTGAGCAGTGGGGGCAGCACGAGGTTGGCGTACGCGTCCCGCTCGTCGACCGCGCGCAGCGCCTCGAAGGCCAGGATGCGGACGGGGTCCTTCTGGGGACGGCGGTAGGGCTTGCGGGGCCGCTGGGACTGCTCGCTCACGTAAAAGGTGCTCCGGATGTGAAGAAGAGGGGTGCGGTGTCCAGCGTACGTCGGCACACCGTCACCCCCTCCGCCCGGGGCTCAGCCGCCGAGGGTCTCGCTCTCGGCGATGCGCACACCGCGGGCCCAGTCGGCGGCGCGCATCGGCTTCTTGCCCTGCGCCTGCACCCACAGCAGCTCGACGGCGTACGAACCGGTGCCCACGTGCAGGCTGTTCTTGCCGACCGCCATCCGCCCCGGCGCGAGGTCCGTACGCTCGGGCACGGGCGTGACCTGGATGAGCTTGAGCCGCTCGCCGCGGAAGGTGGTCCACGCGCCGGGCGCCGGGGTGCAGCCGCGCACGACCCGGTCGACGCGCAGCGCGGGCGCGGACCAGTCGACCTGGGCGTCCTCGACGGTGATCTTCGGCGCGACGGTGATGCCCTCGGCCGGCTGCGGTACGGCCTTCAGGGCACCGTCCTCGATGCCGTCCATGGTCGCGGCGAGCAGCCCGGCACCGGCGAAGGCGAGCCGGGTCAGCAGGTCGCCGCTGGTGTCCGTGGGCCTGATCTCCTCGGTGACGGTGCCGTACACCGGCCCCGAGTCGAGACCCTCCTCGATGAGGAAGGTGGAGGCGCCGGTGATCTCGTCGCCCGCCATGATGGAGTGCTGCACCGGTGCCGCCCCGCGCCAGGCGGGCAGCAGCGAGAAGTGCAGGTTGACCCAGCCGTGCGCAGGGATGTCGAGGGCGGCCTTGGGCAGCAGGGCGCCATAGGCGACGACCGGGCAGCAGTCCGGGGCGATCTCCTTCAGCCGCTCCAGGAACTCCGGGTCCCGCGGCTTGAGGGGCTTCAGCACCTCGATCCCGGCCTCCTCCGCGCGCTCGGCCACGGGCGACGCGACCAGCCTGCGCCCGCGCCCGGCCGGCGCGTCGGGCCGCGTGACGACGGCGGCCACCTCGTGCCGCCGGGAGGCGATCAGGGCGTCCAGAGCGGGAACGGCGACCTCGGGGGTACCGGCGAAGACGAGCTTCATGGGCGGGATCGGGCCTCTCGGGCGGGGGTTGGACGGGCAGCGCACCAGTCTATGACCACGGACGGAAGGGCGGGTCATGGCCACGGAGGCACGGCTCGTGACCGCGGACGCACGGCGTGCGCATATGCCCGTACGCCCCCACCCCGTGACCCGTGGAGCGCACACGCGTTGGTCAAGAGAGAGTTGACCACACAGGGCCTTTTCGCGGCCCGATCCCTTTCAACGCCGGTTCGAGAGGCTTGTTCATGGCCGACCACGCCACCCACGACGCCCAGGCCCGGGCCAGCCTGCACTTGCTGGTGCGGGACATCGAGCGGGTCCGCCGGCAGGTGGACGCGCTGCGCACGCTCACCGCCCAGCTGGGCAACGTCTACCGCCCGCGCCGCTCGGGCCCGTCCACGGGCTTCGTCGTCTACGGACGCGCTCCCGCCCCGACGGTGCGCCTCGCCCAGGAGCTCCGGGACAGTGTCGAAACCCTGGTCACGGCCGCCGTGGACTTCGACCGCTCCCTCGGCTTCTCGTGGGACGCGGTGGGCTCCGCGCTCGGGGTCACCAAGCAGGCGGTGCACCGCCGTTACGGCGCCCGCCGCGCCGCGGCCCAGGCGGCCGCCGAGGCGGAGCGGACGCCGGAGCCGTCCGGTACCCGCACGGTCAGCGTGAACACCGGCCTGCCCACGGTCCCGGCGGCCCGCTCGATGCCCACACAGCCGACCGCGGGCAGCCCGGCCCTGCGCGACGACGCCCGCCCGACGGCTTTTCCGAGCCCGCGCAACGGCTGACGGACCCTGCCCCTGCCCTCCCGCACAGCGTCCGGGAGGGCAGACACGTATGGGGAAGCAGCGACCGGACGGGGCGGGTGCGGCATGGAGCCCTCGCGTCCCCTCACCCGATGTCCGCCGGATCGACCCGCACCCGCACCGCTTCCCCGCCTCCCCGTGCCATGCGAGCGGCCTGGGCCGCCTTGAGCGCGGAAGCCAGCGCGGCCCCGCTGCCCGGTGGTACGCGCACCAGTGCCCGGTCCCAGTGCTCGCCCGGCGGCGGTGCTCCGGGCCTGCGGGGCCGGCCGGGCGGCGTCGGCGACATCGGCACCGGCCCCAACACCTCCGCGTCCGGCGGTAGTTCGACCGAGGACAGGAACTCGGCGACGGCCGCGGGCGGCCCCGACACCGCCGCCATCCGCGACACCGGCGGGAAGCCCAGCTCGGCCCGCTCGGCCAGCTCCCGCACCGCGTGCCCGACGGGGTCCCAGCGCACCAGTGCCTGCACGGGCCGCAGGGTCGGCTCGGCCACGACGACCACCGTGCCCCCCTCGCTCTGCGGCCGCACCAGCGATCCCGCCGCGATCCACCGGCGCAGCGCGTCCTCGCCGGCCCGCAGGTCGGGGCGTACGAGCATGGCCCAGCCGTCCAGGAGGAGGGCCGCCGCGTAGCCGCCCTCGGCGACCGGTTCGGCGCCCGGTGTGCTCACGACCAGCGCGGGCGTGCCCGGCACCGTGTCCAGCACGTGTTCCCGTCCCGAGGTGCGGACCGGGACGGCGGGAAAGGCGCGCCCCAGCTCCTCGGCCGTCCGCCGCGCCCCCACGACCTGGGCCCGCAGCCGGAAGCCGCCGCACTCCGGGCAGTGCCACGCGCTCTCCTCGCGTCCGCACCAGGCGCACCGCAGCACCCCCGCGTCCTGCCCCTGCAGCGGTCCTGCACAGTGCCGGCACCTCGCGGGCGCCCGGCACTGCGCGCAGGCCATACGCGGTGCGTAACCGCGTCGGGGCACCTGCACCAGCACCGGACCGTGCCGCAGCCCCTCGCGGGCCGCCTGCCAGGCGAGGGTCGGCAGCCGGGCGGCACGCGCGGCCTCGTCGCGCGCGAGGTCGTCGTCCCCGACCGTGCGGACCAGGGGCGCGGCCCGGCGCACCTGCTCCCGCCCGGCGACCAGCGGCCGGGCCCAGCCGCTCTCGACGAGCTGGGCGGCCTCGACGGTGCAGGCGCAGCCGCCGAGCAGGAAGGCGCACTTGTCCAGCGCGGCGCGCAGCAGCAGCACGTCGCGCGCGTGCGGCTGCGGGGCGTGCTGCTCGCTGTGGCTGTCGTCGCCGTCGTCCCAGATGGCGACGAGCCCCAGGTCCTGCACGGGCGCGAACATGGCCGCCCGCGTCCCGACCACGGCCCGTACGGAGCCCCGTCGCACCGCGAGCCACTGTCCGTACCGCTTCTCGGGCCCGGCGTCGGCGGTGAGCAGCGCGTGCCGACCCGCGCCGAGCAGCCCGGTGAGCGCGGCGTCGACCCGCGCGGCGGCCCGCCCGTCCGGCACCACGACGAGGGCGCCGCGTCCGGAGGCGAGCGCGGCGGCGACGGCGCGGGCCAGTTCCTCGCTCCACAGCGGACCCGGCAGCGCGTTCCAGACAGCCCTGGGCGACCCTCCAGAGGCCAGCGCCTCCAGGAGCGCTTCCCCGTGCTCGTACCGCCGCCAGGAGGCCGCCTCGGGGGCCGTGGGCGGGGGCAGTGGTGCGGGCGAGGGCCGCTGTTCGGCTCGCGCGCTGCGCGGTGGCACGGCCAGCTGGAGCACATCGGCGAGGCTGCCGGCGTATCGGTCGGCCACGGCCCGTGCGAGGCCGAGCAGCTCCTCGCTCAGCACCGGCTCCGGCGAGACGACCTGGGCGAGGGCGGCCAGCGGCCCCGCATAGTCGGACTCGGCGCGTCGCTCGACGAGGAACCCGTCGATGAGCCCGCCGCCCTCGCGGCGTCCGTCGCGCACCCGGCCGCGCCCGGCCCCGAACCGCACCCGAACCCGCACGCCGGGCTGCGCCTGCTCGTCCAGCTCCTCGGGCACCGCGTAGTCGAAGTACCGGTCGAGGTGCAGCACGCCCTTGTCGACGAGGACCCGCGCGACCGGCAGCTCCTTGGCGAGCGCGGCCCCCCGCCAGGTCCGCGGCTTGGCGCGGGGCGTCCTGGCCTGGCGCACGCTCTCCCGAATGAGCGCGAGCTGCTCCGGCGGCGCCCCTGCGGCCCCGCCGTCCCCCTCTGCCCGGGGCGCTCCGTTCTCGCTGCTCACGCTTGCATTCTTACCAAACGGCACTGACAACGGGGCCTGCCGGTGGATAGCTGGCGGGCCTGGGCTCCCGGCCATGGCCGGGTTCGATGTCCTGGCGCCCGGTGGGCCATGCGCCGGATCCGGCCGGCGCCCCCGTCCGGCCCCGCGCACGCCGAGGCCCGGCCCCCGTGACGGGGAGACCGGGCCTCGGCGAGACGAGCGGAGGGGCTTACAGGCCCACGGCCTTGCGCAGGGCGTCCACGCGGTCGGTGCGCTCCCAGGTGAAGTCGGGCAGCTCGCGGCCGAAGTGGCCGTAGGCCGCCGTCTGGGCGTAGATCGGGCGGAGCAGGTCGAGGTCGCGGATGATCGCGGCCGGACGGAGGTCGAAGACCTCGTCGATCGCCTTCTCGATCTTCTCGACCTCGACCTTGGCGGTGCCGAAGGTCTCCACGAACAGACCGACCGGCTCGGCCTTGCCGATCGCGTAGGCGACCTGGACCTCGCAGCGGGAGGCCAGGCCCGCCGCCACCACGTTCTTGGCGACCCAGCGCATCGCGTACGCGGCGGAGCGGTCGACCTTGGACGGGTCCTTGCCGGAGAAGGCGCCGCCGCCGTGCCGGGCGAAACCGCCGTACGTGTCGATGATGATCTTGCGGCCGGTGAGGCCGGCGTCACCCATCGGGCCGCCGATCTCGAAGCGGCCGGTCGGGTTGACCAGCAGGCGGTAGCCCTCGGTGTCCAGCTTGATGCCGTCGTCCAGGAGCGCCTTCAGCTCCGGCTCCACGACGAACTCGCGGATGTCGGGGGCGAGCAGCGACTCCAGGTCGATGTCGCTCGCGTGCTGCGAGGAGACGACGACCGTGTCGAGGCGTACGGCCTTGTCGCCGTCGTACTCGATGGTGACCTGCGTCTTGCCGTCCGGGCGCAGGTAGGGGATGGTGCCGTTCTTGCGGACCTCCGACAGGCGCTTCGACAGGCGGTGCGCCAGGAAGATCGGCAGCGGCATCAGGGTCGGCGTCTCGTCGGACGCGTAGCCGAACATCAGGCCCTGGTCGCCGGCGCCCTGCTTGTCCAGTTCGTCGTCGTCGCCCTCGACCCGGGACTCGTACGCCGTGTCGACACCCTGGGCGATGTCCGGGGACTGGGCCCCGATGGACACCGACACACCGCAGGAGGCGCCGTCGAAGCCCTTCTTCGAGGAGTCGTAGCCGATCTCGAGGATCTTGCTGCGGACCAGGGTCGCGATGTCCGCGTAGGCCTTGGTCGTCACCTCGCCGGCCACGTGCACCAGGCCGGTGGTGATCAGCGTCTCGACGGCGACCCGGGAGGACGGGTCCTCGCGCAGAAGCGCGTCGAGAATGGTGTCGCTGATCTGGTCAGCGATCTTGTCGGGGTGACCCTCGGTCACGGACTCCGAGGTGAACAGGCGACGGGACACAACGCTCCCTGTGGTTGCAGCGGCTGCTGGCTGATCATTTGCGGCGACGCGCGGGGCTGCGCCCGGCGTCGACCGTGAACAGTTTATCGGTCGCACTCGGCCGATGGGGCACGTGTCTCGCCTCTCGGGAGCGCTGTGACCTGCGGCACGGGCATTCTGCCCAACGCCGGGCAGTGTTGGCCAGGGCCGCCGCACCCGATTTGATCGGTCCCCGAGCGCGGCGTCAACCCGGTCTCGGGGCCCCTCACGTCACCGCAGACGCCGTGCCACCAGATCCCAGACGATGTCGGCCAGGGCCTCCTTGGGGCCGTGCGGCACCGGTGTCTCGCTGCCGTCGGCGCCCAGGACCACGGCCTCGTTCTCCTCGGAGCCGAAGGTCTTGCGCTCCCCCACCTCGTTGACGACCAGCAGGTCACAGCCCTTTCGGGCGAGCTTGGCGCGGCCGTTGGCGAGGACGTCGTCGGTCTCGGCGGCGAAGCCCACGACCACCTGTTCGGGCCGCGCTCGGTCGGCCGAAACCTCCGCGAGAACGTCCGGATTCCGCACCAGGACGACCGGCTCGGGATCCTGGCCGTCCGTCTTCTTGATCTTGCCGGTGGCGTAGACCGCCGGGCGGAAGTCGGCGACGGCGGCGGCCATGACGACCGCGTCGGCGTCCGCCGCCGCCTTCAACACGGCCTCACGCAGCTGGACGGCCGTGCCGACCGGTACGACGTCCACGCCCGCCGGGTCGGGCAGGCCTGTGTTGGCCGCGATCAGGGTGACCCGGGCGCCGCGCGCGGCGGCGGTGCGGGCGAGGGCGTAGCCCTGCTTGCCGGAGGAGCGGTTGCCGAGGAAGCGGACCGGGTCCAGGGGTTCGCGGGTGCCGCCCGCAGAGACGACGACGTGCCTGCCCTTGAGGTCGGGCTCGGTGACGCCCCGGGCCAGCACCCGGCGGCAGACCTCGAAGATCTCCGCCGGGTCGGGCAGCCGGCCCTTGCCGGTGTCGACGCCGGTGAGGCGGCCGACGGCGGGCTCGATGACGACGGCGCCGCGGCGGCGGAGCGTGGCCACGTTCTCCTGGGTGGCCGGGTGCTCCCACATCTCGGTGTGCATGGCGGGCGCGAGGACGACCGGACAGCGAGCGGTCAGCAGCGTGTTGGTCAGCAGGTCGTCGGCGAGGCCGTGGGCGGCCTTGGCGAGCATGTCGGCCGTGGCGGGCGCGACGACGACCAGGTCGGCGTGCTGACCGATGCGGACGTGCGGGACCTCGTGGACGTCGTCCCAGACCTCCGTCGAGACCGGGTTGCCGGACAGGGCGGACCAGGTCGCGGCGCCGACGAAGTGCAGCGCGGAGGCGGTGGGCACCACGCGGACGTCATGGCCCGACTCCGTGAGCCTTCTCAGCAGCTCACAGGACTTGTAGGCGGCGATGCCGCCGCTGACCCCCAGGACGACCTTCGGCTTGTCCACGCTCACTCCCCGGACTCGGAACCCTGCACACCCAATGACACACCACAGGCCCGGCAGTGCGACTGCCGGGCCTGTGGATAAGTCGTTCGCAGTCTGAAAGTACTACTGCGCACTCCTACGCGTACTACTGGGCGGGGCCCTCGACGGCCTCGGAGGTCAGCAGACCGGCGTTGATCTCGCGCAGGGCGATCGAGAGCGGCTTCTCGTGGACGTGGGTGTCGACGAGCGGACCGACGTACTCGAGGAGACCCTCGCCGAGCTGCGAGTAGTACGCGTTGATCTGACGGGCCCGCTTGGCGGCGTAGATCACGAGGCTGTACTTCGAATCGGTGGCCTCAAGCAACTCGTCGATCGGCGGGTTGATGATGCCCTCGGGCGCGGTGATGGAAGAGGACACGCTCTACCTTCCGATGGGTGGGAAAAGATCATTCGTGATCACACATTCGCGATCACACAACATCCACCAAGGCTAGCAGCTCGCGCGCCACGTCCTCGACGGAGGTGTTGACCAAGGTCGTATCGAACTCCGGCTCGGCCGCCAGTTCGGTCCTGGCCGCCTCCAGGCGGCGCTCGATGACCTCGGGCGGCTCGGTGCCCCGGCCGGTCAGCCTGCGCACCAGCTCCTCCCAGGAGGGCGGAGCCAGGAACACCAGACGAGCGTCGGACATCGACTCCCGCACCTGCCGGGCACCCTGGAGATCGATCTCCAGCAGCACCGGCTCACCCTTCTCCAGCCGCTCCAGCACGGCCGCGCGGGGCGTGCCGTAGCGGTTGCCGGCGAACTCGGCCCATTCCAGCAGCTCGCCGTTGGCGATCAGCTTGTCCATCTCCTCGTCGGTGACGAAGAAGTAGTGGACTCCGTGCTGCTCGCCGGGGCGCGGCTTGCGGGTGGTGGCCGACACCGAGAGCCAGACCTCGGGGTGTTCCTTGCGCATATGGGCGACGACCGTGCTCTTGCCGACCCCCGAGGGGCCGGAGAGCACGGTCAGCCGCGGACGTTCACTCATGCAGCGATTATTCCAGCAATCCCGGAGTGCCCGGGACTCCCGGTCCGGCAGGCGCCGGACTCAGGAGCCGGTGCTGCCGAACTCACGCTCCAGGGAAGCGATCTGGTTGGAACCGAGACCGCGCACGCGGCGGCTCTCGGAGATGCCCAGACGCTCCATGATCTGCTTGGCGCGGACCTTGCCCACGCCCGGCAGCGACTCGAGCAGTGCGGAGACCTTCATCTTGCCGATGACGTCGTTCTCCTGGCCCTGCTTGATGACCTCATGCAGGGAGGCGCCGGAGTGCTTGAGTCGATTCTTGACCTCGGCCCGCTCCCGGCGAGCCGCGGCGGCCTTTTCGAGCGCGGCTGCGCGCTGTTCGGGGGTAAGGGGCGGAAGAGCCACGCCTACGTCACCTCGGATGTCGAACTGTCGGATACGGACCGGTGAGGAACCTAGTCGCCCCACACCTGGGGAGCTACGAGCAACACGCTGCCCGTTCTCCCCCACTGCCTTGAGGGCGTGGGAGGTATCCCCACTGCTCGGAGACTAGCGGTCAAGTCCGCCAGAGTCAGCGAGAACAGAGGAAAAGTCCTGGTCAGCCTCCGCCAGGCCAGGCATTTCCGACATAATGCCCTCGATTTGAGGATGTATTCACACTCAAGTCGCCGGGACACCGCTCCCCTGGGCCCACATCTCGGGACTCAGGCGCCCGCCACGGCGGCCTGGATCTCCTCCGCGAAGCGCTCGGCGGCCACGCGCAGCGCCCCCGCGTCGGGACCGTGCCGCAGCACGCCCCGGCTGACGTTCGGCACCACGTTGCGCAGCGCCGACCCGAACACCTTCGGAAGGTCGGCCGGCGTCGCGCCCTGCGCGCCGACGCCGGGCGCGAGCAGCGGGCCGTTGATGGCGAGGTCGTACGACGACAGGTCACCGACCGTGGCGCCGACGACGGCGCCGAAGGAGCCCAGCGGCTCCTCCCCCGCGTTCTCGGCGGCCAGGTGGGCCAGCATGGTCGCGCCCACGGTGCGGCCGTCGGCGCGGACGGCGTGCTGGACCTCGGGGCCCTCCGGGTTCGAGGTGAGCGCCAGCACGAACAGGCCGGCGCCGCTCTCCCTGGCCAGGGCGACGGCGGGGCTGAGCGAGCCGTAGCCCAGGTACGGCGAGACGGTCAGGGCGTCGGAGAACAGCGGGGCGTCCTTGTGCAGGTATGCCTCGGCGTACCCGGCCATGGTCGAGCCGATGTCGCCGCGCTTGGCGTCCATCAGGACGAGGGTGCCGGCCGCACGCGCCTCCTGGACGATCGTCTCCAGGACGGCGACCCCACGGGAGCCGAAGCGCTCGAAGAAGGCGCTCTGCGGCTTCATCACGGCGACCCGGTCGGCCACCGCCTCGACGACCGTACGGCTGAACCGCTCCAGCCCGGCCACGTCGTCGTTCAGACCCCACTCGGCGAGCAGGGAGGCGTGCGGGTCGATGCCGACGCACAGCGGGCCGCGCTCGTCCATGGCGCGACGCAGGCGGGCCCCGAAGGGCTCGTACGAGGTCATGCGGGCTTCCTCACGTCGGCGCCGACCGCGTCGGCGAGGGTGGCGTACGGGCTGGTGCGCAGGCGCGCGGCGAGGCCCTTGTGGATCGCACGGGCCCAGAAGGGGCCCTCGTAGATGAAGGCGCTGTACCCCTGGACCAGCGTGGCACCCGCCAGGATGCGCTGCCAGGCGTCCTCGGCGGTCTCGATGCCGCCGACACCGACGAGCGTGATCCGGTCGCCCACGCGCGCGTACAGACGGCGCAGCACCGCCAGGGAACGTGCCTTCAGCGGGGCGCCGGACAGGCCACCGGTCTCCTCCACCAGCGAAGGTGAGGACTTCAGGCCGAGGCCGTCGCGGGCGATGGTGGTGTTGGTGGCGATGATGCCGTCCAGGCCCAGTTCCACGGCCAGGTCGGCGACGGCGTCGATGTCCTGGTCGGCGAGATCGGGCGCGATCTTCACCAGCAGCGGGACATGCCGGTTCGCGACCGTGCGGTCGGCGGCCTCACGGACGGCGCTCAGCAGCGGACGCAGGGCCTCGGTGGCCTGCAGGTTGCGCAGGCCGGGTGTGTTCGGCGAGGAGACGTTCACGACCAGGTAGTCGGCGTACGGCGCGAGGCGCTCGGCGGACTTCACGTAGTCGCCGACGGCCTCCGCCTCCGGGACGACCTTGGTCTTGCCGATGTTGACGCCGACGACGGTCCTGAAGACAGGCTCACGGGTCGCCAGGCGGGCGGCGACGGCCAGCGAGCCGTCGTTGTTGAAGCCCATGCGGTTGATCAGCGCGCGGTCCGCGACGAGCCGGAACAGCCGCTTCCTGGGGTTGCCGGGCTGCGGCTCGCCGGTGACCGTGCCGATCTCGACATGGTCGAAGCCCAGCATCGACATGCCGTCGATCGCGACGGCGTTCTTGTCGAAGCCGGCGGCAAGCCCGAAGGGGCCGTGCATGCGCAGCCCGAAGGCCTCCGTCCGCAGCTCCTGGTAGCGGGGCGCGAGGGCGGCCGCGGCGAAGGTGCGCAGCACGGGGATGCGGACGGCGAGGCGGATCCAGCGGAAGGCCAGGTGGTGGGCCTTCTCGGGGTCCATCCGTTTGAAAACCAGACGGAAGAAAAGTTCGTACATGTCTCTGTGTCCTCATGAAGAGGGGGACACCGTTTCCGGTGTCCCCCTCAAGGGCTGCTAGTCGCGGGCCGCGGTCAGGTGTTCGGCGTGTTCCTGGAGGGAGCGGACGCCCACGTCACCGTGGTTGAGGGCGTCGATGCCCTGCACCGCCGCCGCGAGCGCCTGCACGGTGGTCAGGCACGGGACCGAGCGCGCCACCGCGGCCGTACGGATGTCGTAGCCGTCGAGGCGGCCGCCGGTGCCGTACGGGGTGTTGACGATCAGGTCGACCTCGCCGTCGTGGATCAGCTGGACGATGGTCTTCTCGCCGTTCGGGCCGGTGCCCTCGGACTGCTTGCGCACGACGGTGGCGTGGATGCCGTTGCGCTTGAGGACCTCGGCCGTGCCGGAAGTGGCCATCAGCTCGAAGCCGTGCGCGACCAGCTCCCGCGCCGGGAAGATCATCGACCGCTTGTCCCGGTTGGCGACCGAGATGAACGCCCGGCCCTTGGTGGGCAGCGGGCCATAGGCACCCGCCTGGGACTTGGCGTACGCGGTGCCGAAGACGGAGTCGATGCCCATGACCTCGCCCGTGGAGCGCATCTCCGGGCCCAGCACCGTGTCGACGCCGCGGCCGTGGATGTCCCGGAACCGGGACCACGGCATGACGGCCTCCTTGACGGAGATCGGCGCGTCCAGCGGCAGCTCGCCCCCGTCGCCGTGCTTCGGGAGCAGACCCTCGGCGCGCAGCTCGGCGATGGTCGCGCCCAGCGAGATGCGGGCGGCGGCCTTCGCGAGGGGCACCGCGGTCGCCTTCGAGGTGAAGGGGACCGTACGGGAGGCGCGGGGGTTGGCCTCCAGCACGTAGAGGATGTCGCCGGCCATCGCGAACTGGATGTTGATCAGGCCGCGCACGCCGACACCGCGGGCGATGGCCTCGGTGGAGGCGCGCAGCCGCTTGATGTCGAAGCCGCCCAGGGTGATCGGGGGCAGCGCGCAGGCGGAGTCGCCGGAGTGGATGCCGGCCTCCTCGATGTGCTCCATCACGCCGCCGAGGTACAGCTCGGTGCCGTCGTAGAGGGCGTCGACGTCGATCTCGATCGCGTCGTCCAGGAAGCGGTCCACCAGCACCGGGCGGGAGGGGCTGATCTCGGTCGACTCGGCGATGTAGGCGGCGAGGCGGGTCTCGTCGTAGACGATCTCCATGCCGCGCCCGCCCAGCACGTAGGAGGGCCGGACCAGGACCGGGTAGCCGATCTCGTCGGCGATGGCCTTGGCCTCGGTGAAGGTCGTGGCCGTGCCGTGCTTCGGGGCCGGCAGTCCCGCCTCCGCCAGCACCCGGCCGAACGCGCCGCGGTCCTCGGCGGCGTGGATGGCCTCCGGGGAGGTGCCGACGACCGGTACGCCGTTGTCCTTCAGGGCCTGTGACAGGCCCAGCGGGGTCTGGCCGCCCAGCTGCACTATCACACCCGCGACCGGACCGGCCTGCTGCTCGGCGTGGACGATCTCCAGCACGTCCTCCAGCGTCAGCGGCTCGAAGTACAGCCGGTCGGAGGTGTCGTAGTCGGTGGAGACGGTCTCCGGGTTGCAGTTGACCATCACGGTCTCGAAGCCGGCGTCGCTCAGCGCGAAGGAGGCGTGGACGCAGGAGTAGTCGAACTCGATGCCCTGGCCGATGCGGTTCGGGCCCGAGCCCAGGATGATCACGGCCGGCTTCTCGCGCTGGGCGACCTCCGTCTCCTCGTCGTAGGAGGAGTAGAAGTACGGCGTCTTGGCGGCGAACTCGGCGGCGCAGGTGTCGACCGTCTTGTAGACCGGGCGGATGCCCAGCGCGTGCCTGACCTCGCGGACCACGTCCTCGCGCAGGCCGCGGATCTCACCGATCTGCTGGTCGGAGAAGCCGTGCCGCTTCGCCTCCGCCAGCAGGTCGGCGGTGAGCTCGGGGGCGTCGGCCAGCTCGTCCGCGATTTCCTTGATCAGGAAGAGCTGGTCCACGAACCACGGGTCGATCTTCGTGTACTGGAAGACCTCCTCGGGCGTGGCGCCCGCGCGGATGGCCTGCATGACCGTGTTGATCCGGCCGTCGGTGGGGCGTACGGCCTCGCGGAGCAGGGTCTCCTTGTCGCCCGCCTCACCGACGAAGGTGAACTGACTGCCCTTCTTCTCCAGCGACCGCAGCGCCTTCTGGAAGGCCTCGGTGAAGTTGCGGCCGATGGCCATGGCCTCGCCGACCGACTTCATCGTGGTGGTCAGCGTGGAGTCGGCCTGCGGGAACTTCTCGAACGCGAAGCGCGGGGCCTTGACGACCACGTAGTCGAGCGTGGGCTCGAAGGAGGCCGGGGTCTCCTGGGTGATGTCGTTCGGGATCTCGTCCAGCGTGTAGCCGACGGCCAACTTCGCGGCGATCTTCGCGATCGGGAAGCCGGTCGCCTTGGAGGCGAGGGCCGAGGACCGCGACACGCGCGGGTTCATCTCGATGACGATCACGCGGCCGTCCTCGGGGTTCACCGCGAACTGGATGTTGCAGCCGCCGGTGTCCACCCCGACCTCGCGGATCACCGCGATGCCGATGTCCCGCAGAATCTGGTACTCGCGGTCGGTCAGCGTCATCGAGGGCGCCACGGTGATCGAGTCACCGGTGTGCACGCCCATCGGGTCGAAGTTCTCGATGGAGCAGACGACCACGACGTTGTCGTGCTTGTCGCGCATCAGCTCCAGCTCGTACTCCTTCCAGCCGAGGATGGACTCCTCGAGGAGCACCTCGGTGGTCGGGGAGAGCGTGAGGCCCTGGCCGGCGATGCGGCGCAGCTCCTCCTCGTCGTGTGCGAAGCCGGAACCCGCGCCGCCCATGGTGAAGGACGGGCGGACGACGACCGGGTAGCCGCCGAGTGTCTCGACGCCCTTGAGGACGTCGTCCATGGAGTGGCAGATGACCGAGCGGGCGGACTCGCCGTGCCCGATCTTCCTGCGGACCTCCTCCACGACGTCCTTGAACAGGTCGCGGTCCTCGCCCTTGTGGATCGCCTCGGGCTTGGCGCCGATCAGCTCGACGCCGTACTTCTCCAGGACACCGTTCTCGTGCAGCGAGATGGCGGTGTTCAGGGCCGTCTGGCCGCCCAGGGTGGGCAGCAGGGCGTCGGGACGCTCCTTGGCGATGATCTTCTCGACGAACTCGGGGGTGATCGGCTCGACGTAGGTGGCGTCGGCGATCTCCGGGTCGGTCATGATCGTCGCGGGGTTGGAGTTGACGAGGACCACGCGCAGGCCCTCGGCCTTGAGCACGCGGCACGCCTGGGTGCCGGAGTAGTCGAACTCTGCGGCCTGGCCGATGACGATCGGGCCGGAGCCGATGACCAGGACGGACTGGATATCGGTGCGCTTAGGCACGCTGGCCCTCCATCAGGGAGACGAAGCGGTCGAACAGGTAGGCGGCGTCGTGCGGACCCGCCGCCGCTTCGGGGTGGTACTGGACGGAGAAGGCCGGCTGGTCGAGCAGCTGCAGCCCCTCCACGACGTTGTCGTTCAGGCAGACGTGCGAGACCTCGGCGCGGCCGAACTTCGTCTCGCTGACCTTGTCGAGCGGCGCGTCCACGGCGAAGCCGTGGTTGTGCGCGGTGACCTCGACCTTGCCGGTCGTACGGTCCTGGACCGGCTGGTTGATGCCCCGGTGGCCGTACTTCAGCTTGTACGTGCCGAAGCCGAGCGCGCGGCCGAGGATCTGGTTGCCGAAGCAGATGCCGAAGAGCGGCGTCCTGCGCTCCAGGACGGCGGTCATCAGGGCGACGGGGCCGTCGGCGGTCGCCGGGTCGCCGGGGCCGTTGGAGAAGAACACGCCGTCCGGGCCCACGGCGTAGACCTCGTCGGCCGTGGCGGTGGCGGGCAGCACATGCACCTCGATGCCGCGCTCGGCCATGCGGTGCGGGGTCATGCCCTTGATGCCGAGGTCGATCGCGGCGACGGTGAACTTTTTCTCGCCGACGGCCGGGACGACGTACGCCTCCTTGGTCGCGACCTCCTCGTAGAGGCTCGCGCCCTTCATGTGCGGCTGGGCCTGCACGCGCGCGAGGAGCTCGGACTCGGCGGCGATCGCCTCGCCGGAGAAGACGCCGGCACGCATGGAACCGCGCTCGCGCAAGTGGCGGGTGAGGGCTCGGGTGTCGATGCCGGAGATGCCGACCACGCCCTGCCGCTCCAGCTCGTCATCCAGGGAGCGCTTGGCCCGCCAGTTGGACGGCACGCGCGCGGGGTCGCGCACGACGTACCCGGAGACCCAGATGCGCTTGGACTCGTCGTCCTCGTCGTTCCAGCCCGTGTTACCGATCTGCGGAGCGGTCGCGACCACGATCTGGCGGTCGTACGACGGGTCGGTCAGGGTCTCCTGGTAGCCGGTCATGCCGGTGGAGAACACGGCCTCGCCGAAGGTCTCCCCCACGGCCCCGTAGGCACGGCCGCGGAAGATGCGGCCGTCCTCCAGGACGAGTACGGCGGGAACCCTGGCGGTTCCCCTGGTGGAGGTCGTCATCGTGCGCCTTCCGTGTCGTTGATCATCTGGTTCAGGGTGTTGACCCACTCGGTGTGCTCGGCCGCCCGGTCGGAGCGGAAGCCGGAGTCGATCAGCTTGTCGCCGAGCTCCCAGGTCACCACCAGCAGGCCGCCCTCGGTGAGGACCTTGCCGGCGATGCCCTTGTCCAGCCGGGCTCCGCGCAGTGCGGCGGTGGGGACGAAGAAGTCGCTCGCTCCGGGACGCTCGACCTCCAGCCCTTGGTCGGTCAGGGTCAGCTCGGCCCGGCTGCGGGTGCCCAGGCCGTGGGCCACGATGCGGTCCAGCCACTGCCCGGCGGTGGTGGAGCCGTGGTAGCGGCCGCTCATGCTCAGTCTCACCGGACCGGTCTCGTCCGGCGCGCTGGGCAGCTCCGGGATGTCGCTCTGGAGGGTGCCGCGCCACTTCCAGCCCTCGCGCATCAGCCAGTAGACGAGCGCGATGAAGAGCAGGAGTCCGACGAGCCAGCCGATGCGGGCCGGCCAGTCGGTGACCTCGGCCGACCTCTTGGCCTCGGCCAGCAGGATTACAGATGTCACGTGAGCTTCCCGTCGACGAGCGTGGCCTTGCCCCGCAGCCACGTGTGCGTCACACGGCCCGGCAGCTCACGCCCCTGGTACGGGGTGTTGCGGCTGCGCGAGGCGAAGCCCGCGGGGTCCACCTGGCCACGGTATTCCGTGTCGACGAGGGTGAGGTTGGCGGGCTCACCAGCCGAGACGGGACGGCCGTGCCCGGTGGCCTGTCCGATCTGCGCGGGCTTGACGGACATCCGGTCGGCGACGCCGGCCCAGTCCAGCAGGCCCGTGTCGACCATGGTCTCCTGGACCACTGACAACGCGGTCTCCAGGCCCACCATGCCCATGGCGGCGGCGGCCCACTCGCAGTCCTTGTCCTCGTGCGGGTGCGGGGCGTGGTCGGTGGCGACGATGTCGATCGTGCCGTCCGCCAGGGCCGCACGCAGGGCGTGCACGTCCCGCTCGGTGCGCAGCGGCGGGTTGACCTTGTAGACGGGGTTGTAGGTGCGCACCAGCTCGTCGGTGAGGAGCAGGTGGTGCGGGGTGACCTCGGCGGTGACGTCGATGCCGCGGGACTTGGCCCAGCGGACGATCTCGACGCTGCCGGCGGTCGACAGGTGGCAGATGTGGACGCGGGAGCCGACGTGCTCGGCGAGCAGCACGTCCCGCGCGATGATCGACTCCTCGGCGACGGCCGGCCATCCGCCCAGGCCCAGCTCGGCGGAGACGACGCCCTCGTTCATCTGGGCGCCCTCGGTCAGCCGCGGCTCCTGGGCGTGCTGGGCGACGACACCGCCGAACGCCTTCACGTACTCCAGCGCCCGGCGCATGATCACGGCGTCGTCCACGCACTTGCCGTCGTCGGAGAAGACGGTGACCCCGGCGGCCGACTCGTGCATGGCGCCCAGCTCGGCGAGCTTCCTGCCCTCCAGGCCGACGGTGACGGCGCCGATGGGCTGCACGTCGCAGTAGCCGTGCTCCTTGCCGAGCCGCCAGACCTGCTCGACGACGCCGGCGGTGTCGGCGACCGGGAAGGTGTTGGCCATGGCGAAGACGGCGGTGAAGCCGCCGCTCGCCGCCGCGCGGGTGCCGGTGAGCACGGTCTCGGAGTCCTCGCGGCCGGGCTCGCGCAGATGGGTGTGCAGGTCGACCAGGCCCGGCAGCAGCACCTTGCCGCCGGCCTCGATCACCTCGGCGCCGTCGGCGGACAGGTCGGTGCCGACCGCCTCGATGACCTCGCCGTCGATCAGCACGTCCTGCGGCTCGCCGCCGAGCACCTTCGCACCGCGGATCAGGATCTTGCTCATGGGTGTTACTTCTCCTCAGTGCGGGTCTGGGCGGGCTCGTTGCCGCCGAGCAGCAGGTACAGGACGGCCATCCGGATGGACACGCCGTTGGCGACCTGCTCGACGGCGGTGCAGCGGTCGGAGTCGGCGACCTCGGCGGTGATCTCCATGCCGCGGACCATCGGGCCGGGGTGCATCACGATGGCGTGCTCGGGCAGCCTGGCCATGCGGTCGCCGTCGAGGCCGTAGCGGCGGGAGTACTCGCGCTCGGTCGGGAAGAAGGCGGCGTTCATCCGCTCGCGCTGGACGCGGAGCATCATCACCGCGTCGCACTTGGGCAGTGCGCTGTCGAGGTCGTACGACACCTCGCACGGCCACGCCTCGACGCCGACCGGCACCAGGGTGGGCGGGGCGACGAGGGTGACCTCGGCGCCGAGGGTGTGCAGCAGGTCGACGTTGGAGCGGGCGACCCGGCTGTGCAGGACGTCGCCGACGACGGTGATGCGCTTGCCGCTGAGGTCCTGGCCGAGGCCGGCGTCCCGGCCGACCAGGCGGCGGCGCATGGTGAAGGCGTCCAGCAGGGCCTGGGTGGGGTGCTGGTGGGTGCCGTCGCCTGCGTTGATCACGGCC
Organism: Streptomyces sp. NPDC007205; assembly: GCF_040634095.1. Lineage (NCBI taxonomy): Bacteria > Bacillati > Actinomycetota > Actinomycetes > Kitasatosporales > Streptomycetaceae > Streptomyces > Streptomyces sp. NPDC007205. The sequence continues at coordinate 5,537 of NZ_JBEYEW010000021.1, read as the reverse complement.
GCGTCGATCCAGCCGGAGTTGGCGAGGCGGTACGGGGCTCCGGAGGCGCCGTGCCGGATGACGACGGCGTCGACGCCCATGGCCTCCAGGGTCTGGGCGGTGTCCTTCAGGGACTCGCCCTTGGAGACGCTGGAGCCCTTGGCGGAGAAGTTGATGACGTCGGCGGACAGGCGCTTCTCGGCGGCCTCGAAGGAGATCCGCGTGCGGGTGGAGTCCTCGAAGAAGAGGTTGACGATCGTGCGGCCGCGCAGGGTCGGCAGTTTCTTGATCGGCCGGTCGGCGACCCGGGCCATCTCCTCGGCGGTGTCGAGGATCAGGACGGCGTCGTCGCGGGTGAGGTCGGCGGCCGAGATGAGATGACGCTGCATCTGTCAGGCTCCGTAAGGCAGTTCATTCAGGAGATGTGGGGCAAATCGGCGCGTGCGGGCATGCCGAAGCAGCCCGGCGCCGGAGTTGCTACTGGTCGGCCTTCACACCGAGCAGCACGGTGTCGCGACCGTCCTCCTCGGCGAGCTGGACCTTGACCGTCTCCCGCAGCGACGTGGGGAGGTTCTTGCCGACGTAGTCGGCGCGGATCGGCAGTTCGCGGTGGCCGCGGTCGACCAGGACCGCGAGCTGGACCGCGCGGGGGCGCCCGATGTCGTTCAGGGCGTCGAGGGCGGCGCGGATGGTGCGGCCGGAGAAGAGCACGTCATCGACGAGGACGACCAGCTTGCCGTCGATGCCGTCACCGGGGATCTCGGTGCGGGCCAGCGCACGCGGCGGGTGCATGCGCAGGTCGTCGCGGTACATGGTGATGTCGAGCGAGCCGACCGGCACCTTGCGGTCGGTGATCTGCTCCAGCTTGACGGCGAGCCGCTGGGCGAGGAAGACACCCCGGGTGGGAATGCCGAGGAGCACCACGTCGTCGGCGCCCTTGGCGCGCTCGACGATCTCGTGGGCGATACGGGTCAGTACCCGCGCGATGTCGGGGCCTTCGAGAACGGGCCGCGCATCGGATGCCTGCGCTTGCGCGGGCGAGTCGTGCTTGTCCATACGAAACGGACCTCCTTCTCCGCCTCACGGGACGGACCTTAAAGGACGTCGGATTTGCGCCATCCATCGTAGCAGGTCATGGAGAGTGCCTCGATCACCCCCTTGGCGGAACCGGTCGCCGCTACCACGGAAGAGTCGGGGTGGACCATTCGGCTTGACGCACGAGAGTCACGCTGCGTAACCTCACAGTGAGTTACCAGCCGCGCGGCGGGAATACCGTCCGGCCGCGTCGACACAGTGTCCGGGGAGCTATATGTCCAGCGAATACGCCAAACAGCTCGGGGCCAAGCTCCGGGCCATCCGCACCCAGCAGGGCCTTTCCCTCCACGGTGTCGAGGAGAAGTCACAGGGGCGCTGGAAGGCCGTCGTGGTCGGGTCCTACGAGCGTGGCGACCGTGCGGTGACCGTCCAGCGGCTCGCCGAGCTGGCCGATTTCTATGGCGTTCCCGTGCAGGAGCTCCTGCCGGGCACCACGCCGGGCGGCGCCGCCGAGCCGCCGCCGAAGCTGGTCCTCGACCTGGAGCGACTGGCCACCGTGCCGGCCGAGAAGGCGGGCCCGCTGCAGCGCTACGCGGCGACGATCCAGTCCCAGCGCGGTGACTACAACGGCAAGGTGCTCTCCATCCGCCAGGACGACCTGCGCACACTCGCCGTCATTTACGACCAGTCGCCCTCGGTCCTCACCGAGCAGCTGATCAGCTGGGGCGTCCTGGACGCCGACGCCCGCCGCGCGGTGGCCACGCACGAAGAGGCGTGACCGCCTCCAGCGCCTGAGCAGAAACGTGCCGCCGGGGTGGCCGGAACTTCACAGTTCCGGCCACCCCGGCGGCTTTTTCACGACAGTGACGGCGCCTTGTGGGTGCCTAGGGGCGCGCGCACGCCCAAGGGGCGCGGGGAACTGCGCGACCAGCCACGGACGACCCGCAGCCGCCGTGTCACGCTTCCCGGCGCCCCTCTTACGGCTTTTCCCCGGCTAGTCCCGGCGGAGCGAAGGCTTGAGCTCCTTCAACCGCCCCAGCAGACCGTTCACGAACGAAGGCGACTCGTCGGTCGAGAACTCCTTCGCCAGCTGCACCATCTCGTCCAGGACGACGGCGTCCGGGGTCTCGTCGACCCAGATCAGCTCGTACGCGCCCAGCCGCAGGATGTTGCGGTCCACGACCGGCATCCGGTCGAGCGTCCAGCCGACCGCGTACTGGGCGATCAGCTCGTCGATGCGCTTCGCGTAGTGCGCGTAGCCCTCGACCAGCTGCATCGTGTACTCGCTGACCGGCGGCTGCCGGGTGTCGGACCGGGAGAGCCGGACCCAGTCAGCGAGGACCGTCAGGACGTCCGCGCCACGCTGGTCGCCCTCGAAGAGGATCTGGAAGGCGCGCTTGCGGGCCGTGTTGCGGGCAGCCACGGTTAGCTGTTCACCCGGCCGAGGTAGTCACTCGTACGGGTGTCGACCTTGATCTTCTCACCGGTGGTGATGAAGAGCGGGACCTGGATCTGGTGGCCGGTCTCCAGGGTGGCGGGCTTGGTGCCACCGGTGGAGCGGTCGCCCTGGACGCCCGGCTCGGTCTCGGCGATGACCAGCTCGACGGCGGCCGGCAGCTCGACGAAGAGCACCTCGCCCTCGTGCTGCGCGACGGTGGCGGTGAAGCCCTCGATCAGGAAGTTCGCGGCGTCGCCGACGGCCTTCCGGTCGATGTGCAGCTGGTCGTAGGTCTCCATGTCCATGAAGACGAAGTAGTCGCCGTCCATGTACGAGAACTGCATGTCGCGCTTGTCGACAGTGGCCGTCTCGACCTTGACGCCGGCGTTGAAGGTCTTGTCGACGACCTTGCCGGAGAGCACGTTCTTGAGCTTGGTGCGCACGAAGGCCGGGCCCTTGCCGGGCTTGACGTGCTGGAACTCGACGACGGACCAGAGCTGGCCGCCTTCGAGCTTGAGCACCATGCCGTTCTTGAGGTCGTTCGTGGAAGCCACGGTTGCGGAATCTCCTGGACTGACGTACGACCCCGGCGCACGCCACTGCCTAGAGGGCGAGCAGCTCCTTGGTCGTGATGGTGAGTAGCTCGGGTCCGCCGTCCGCCTCGGGGCGTACGACGAGCGTGTCATCGATCCGGACGCCGCCCCGGCCCGGGAGGTGGACCCCCGGTTCGACGGTGACCGGCACGCAAGCGTCCAGTTTACCCATGGCCGCGGGCGCCAACTGCGGGTCCTCGTCGATTTCGAGTCCGACGCCGTGTCCGGTCAGCGGTGGCAGGGCCTCCGCATAGCCGGCCGAGTCCAGTACCTGGCGCGCCGCGCGGTCCACGTCACAGTACCCGGCGCCGGGTGCCAGGGACTCGCGTCCGGCGCGCTGGGCGGCGAAGACGAGGTCGTACAGCTCGATCTGCCAGTCGGCGGGCGAGGTGCCGATCACGAAGGTACGGCCGATCTCGCAGCGGTAGCCACGGTAGGTCGCGCCCAGGCACACGGTGAGGAAGTCGCCCTCCTCCACGCGCCGGTCGGTGGGGCGGTGGCCACGGCGGCCTGAGTTCGGCCCGGTGGCGACCGAGGTGGGGAACGCGGGCCCGTCGGCCCCGTGGTCCACCAGGCGGCGCTCCAGCTCCAGCGCGAGGTGCCGCTCGGTACGGCCGACCAGGATGGACTCCAGCAGCTCACCGAGGGCCTGGTCGGCGATCTCGGCGCCGATGCGGAGGCAGGAGATCTCCTCCTCGTCCTTGACCACCCTGAGCTGCTCGACGGCTCCGCCGAGGTCGGCGAGGCGGAGCTGCGGGGCGACCGAGGCCAGGGCTCTGTGCCGGGCCACGGTGAGGTGGTGTTCCTCCACCGCCAGTGAATCGGCACCCTGGGCCGTGACGAGGTCGGCCGCCGCGACGGCGGCGTCGCCGCCGGTGGGCAGGACGTGCACGCGCAGGTTCTCGTCCGGCCGGCCCTCGTAAGGGCGGTCGTCGGGCGGGCCGGCGCACACGAGGAGGTCCTCGCATCTGCCGAGCAGCAGTGCGGAGCCCTGCGGGGCTGCGGCGGCGAGGTAGCGCACGTTGGCCGGGCGGGTGACGAGCGCTGCCGCGGTGCCGGCCGCGGTGACATGGTCTCTCAGCCGGGATCGGCGGGTCGCGTACACCTCTGACATGAGACGAGCGTAGGAGTTTTGTGCCGATTGTGCCGATTCGTGGGGGCCGAGTGGGGTTGCGGGGCAGGTGAGGGGTGGTGTCCGTCGTTCGCCGGCTGCCGGTCCACGGGTGGTACTCGCGCAGTTCCCTACGCCCCTTGACGGCACTGCAGACCCCCCGGTCACCAGCTCGGCGGGCTCGCTATCGCTCTGGCCAGGACCTCGTCCAGGAGGCGGGCCGTCCCGGGGATGTCGAGCTGGGAGTTGTCGATGATCGGGAGGCCCGAGCCGTACCAGCCGGCCATGCGGCCGTGGATGCGGGCGACCTCCTCGTCGGTGAGGCGGCGGTTGCCGGTGCGCTCGGCGTTGCGTTCCAGGACGATGTCCAGGCCCGGCAGGAGGACGACCGGAAGCAGACCGGGGCCGACGTGCCGCTTCCAGCCCCCGAGGCCGACGACCGGGCGGTCCGGGAAGACGGCGTCGTCGAGGATGCAGGAGATGCCGTTGGCGAGGAAGTTGCGGGCGGCGAAACCACAGGTGCGGCGGGCCAGGCGGTACTGGGCCTCGGAGTTGTCGTTCCAGCCGGACTGGGGGTCGGCGAAGCCCGAGCGGACCCATTCGCGCACGTCGTCCAGGCTGATGTGCGCGGTGGGTACGCGGCGGTGGTCGGCCCAGTACTTGGCGACGCTGGTCTTGCCCGCACCGGCCGGGCCGATCAGCAGAACGGCCAGAGTGGTGCTCACCGGGTCGGGGGCCGCGGCGGGAGCCGACGGCGCCGTGGGCACGCCTACGGGGCCGCCGGGCGGCAGCGGGACATGCCCGGTGGAGTCGGGGGCCGGCGGGGCCGCGGCGGGCGGTGGGACCGGGGGCTGTGCGACCGGGGGCTGTGCGACCGGAGGCCGGGGCGCGGGGGGTTGCGCGGGCGTCGGCGGGACGGCGCCGGTCGGGGCCGGGAAGCCCGGCGGCGGGGGCACCGGGCCGGATCCCCGAGCTCCCGGGTGCGGGCCCGGGTGGTGTGCGGCCGGCGCCCAGCCGACGTGCGGCCCGTGCCCCGGCTGGTGGGGCGGCGGCAGCGGAGACCCCACTGCGTGCTGCATCCGTTGCCACTCCGTCTCGTGCAGGCTGTTGGCGCTGGTGGCGGGGGTGGGCCCCGCTCCCTAGCGAACGGTACCGTCCCCTGCCGTCGTTTGGTGAAACGGCCGGGGACGGTCCTGAGTGCCCGCTGCACGGAGGGAATCGGGCGGAAGGAACAGCGGGTGACGTACCGGGCCGCTCCCCCGCCGGCGTGCTACTGGCCGACCTCTCCGTAGGCGGCGAGGAGGACGGCGGGGTCGGGGCCTTCCAGGACGGTCGGTCTGGCCAGGCCGTCCAGGACGATGAAGCGCAGCAGGTCGCCGCG